>JAEUNV010000028.1 GCA_016790385.1 Zoogloea sp. | reverse complement strand
ATCGGGAAGCCCTCGCCGGGCCCCAGGGTCAGGGTTGAATACTCCGTGACGGCAATGCTGCCGACCTGTCTGGCCTGCACCTTGCCGCGATAGACGATATAGAAGAAGCTTGGCGGGCCATCCTCGGGGATCAGTATCTCGGCTTCGGCGGGGTAGAAGGCTGTGGCCAGGCGCTCGCCAAGAAAGCGCAAGGCTTCCGCCTCCATGCGGTCGAAAGGGGCGTGGCGCCGCAGAAATTCCAGGTTGGTTCGGATCAGGGTATTGGAGGCAGTGGTGTCCATAAACAGACCGATCAGCTTGAATCAAACGTCCGAATCTACCCCAGTGGTGCCCCGGTGTCATGATCTGACGCAAGAAATCGGCAATCTCACCGAGTGCTTGGGTGGCACTGGCTCCGATACAATCGGGCACGCTCTCAACAGGAACTATGCCATGACCGATACCCTGCTGCCTGCGGTTGAAATCGAGACCGGACCTTCCCCCACGCATGCAGTGATCTGGATGCACGGCCTGGGGGCGGATGGCCACGATTTCGAACCTGTCATTGACGAGTTCGACACCGACCGCCTGCCTTTTACCCGCTTCGTGTTTCCCCACGCGCCAACCCGCCCGGTGACCATCAACGGCGGTTACGTGATGCGCGCCTGGTATGACATCGTGTCGTCCGATTTTTCCACCCGGCGGGAGGATCCGGTCGGCGTGCGCGAGTCGGCGGCGCTGATCGAAGCCCTCATCGCGCGTGAAAACGCCCGTGGTGTCCCCGACAGCCGTATCGTGCTGGCTGGTTTCTCCCAGGGCGGGGCGATCGCCCTGCACACCGCGCTACGCCATCCCAAGCGTCTGGCCGGTGTGCTGGCGCTGTCCACCTATTTGCCACTGGCCGACACCCTTGCTGACGAGGCCGCGCCTGCCAACGCAAAGACGCCGATCTTCATGGCCCATGGCCTGGACGATCCGGTGATTCCCTGCGATTTCGGAAAGGCCTCCGCCGATCTCCTGAAAGCGGCAGGTTATCCGCTGGAGTGGCGGAGCTATCCCATGGACCACTCCCTGTGCCTTGAAGAGGTGCAGGACCTCGAACTATGGCTGGCGTACGTGGTGTCGCGCTGACGCCCCTGGGCACCGATCAGGACGGGCGGCGCTTGAGCAGGTTGTTGCCGATGAAGCTGAGCACCGTCTCGTCCCGCTGATTGACCGCCTTGTAGAGCAGGCGGGCGATGCCCCGGTCCGGCTTGGAGCTTGAGGGGCGTACTTCCAATACCTCCACAATGCTGCGCAGGGTGTCTCCGGGGCGCACCGGCGCAAGCCAGCGAAGCTCATCCAGGCCCGGCGAGCCGATACTCGACTGGCTGAAAATGCCCGTCTGGATGAACAGCCGGAAGCAGATTGCAATGGACTGGAAACCGCTGGCGATCAAGCCGCCGTAGGGCGACTCGGCGGCGGCATTCATGTCCAGGTGAAAAGGCTGGGGGTCGTAGCGGAAGGCAAAATCGATGATCTCCGCTTCGGTGAGGGTCAGGCCCCCACTGGTGAAACGGTCGCCGACGATCAGGTCGTCGAGGTAACGGCTTTCCATGCTCTTGTCTCCTGAGGGGTGAATGCGGCGAGGATCTTAGCTGACCGGGCTGTGACGCGGGTATCCTCGCACACCGCCTGCCCTCAGGCGACTACATTCACCCGGGCCGGGCCCGCCTGCATGCGGCCGATCACCGCCGCGTCGCCAAAGCCGGCAGCCCGGAAGCACGCCAAGACCTGCTCCCTGCTGCCTGCATCGCAGGCCACCAGCAGTCCGCCGCTGGTCTGGGCATCGGCCGTCAGGTTGCGCTGCCAGGCTTCCACCCCGGTGTCGAAGCGCACAGCATCGCCGCAGCTTGCCAGGTTGCGGCCGATGGCGCCGGGGCCGATGCCCTGTTTCGCGAAGGGTATTGCAGCGGGCATGACCGGCAGGGCGCCGGCGGTGATTGTGGCGCCCAGGCCCGCGCCACGGCACAGTTCAAGCAGATGCCCGAGCAGGCCGAAGCCGGTGACGTCGGTGAGGGCATGGACGCCGGGCAACTCGGCCAGGGTCGGGCCCACCTTGTTCAGCCGGGTGGTGGTGGCGATCATCTGGGCATAGCCATCGGCATCGAGAAGCCCCTTTTTCATGGCCGAACCCAGAATACCGACGCCCAGCGGCTTGCCCAGAATCAGCACATCGCCATCCCGGGCATCACGATTGCGCTTGATCACATCCGGGTGCGCCAGGCCCAGGGCGACGAGGCCATAGATCGGCTCCGGCGAATCGATGCTGTGCCCTCCGGCCACCGGAATGCCGGCTTCGGCACAGACACTGGCGCCGCCTTCCAGGATGCGTCCGATGGTTTCCACGGGCAGGATATTGACCGGCATGCCAACAATGGCCAGGGCCATTATGGGCGTCCCGCCCATGGCGTAGACGTCTGAGAGGGCATTGGTGGCGGCAATGCGCCCGAAGTCGAAGGGGTCATCGACGATGGGCATGAAGAAGTCGGTGGTGGCGATCAAGGCCTGCTGATCGTTCAGCCGCCACACGGCGGCATCGTCGGCGGTTTCGGTACCGACCAGCAGGTTGGCGAAGGGCCGCGCCGCCGGCATGTGGGCCAGCATCTCGTTGAGCACGGCGGGGGCGATCTTACAGCCGCATCCGCCGCCATGAGACAATTCAGTCAGTCGCAAAGGTGTTTCAGTCATCTTTTCAATCCCGTCATTTCTTTTGTGTTCCACGTGGCCAGCCATCCTGCTCCCTTTTCCGCAACTGTCGATCAGCTCGGCGACTTTGACAGCATTATCGACGTGCGCTCCCCATCGGAGTTTGCCGAAGATCACCTACCCGGTGCCATCAATTGCCCTGTCCTGGACGATGAGGAGCGTGCCCGGGTGGGAACGCTGTACAAGCAGGTTTCCCCCTTCGAAGCGCGCAAGGTGGGGGCAGCGTTGGTGTCACGCAACATTGCCAAGCATATCGAGAATCAGCTCATCGACAAGCCGAAGGGCTGGAAACCGCTGGTGTATTGCTGGCGCGGGGGGCAGCGCAGTGGCGCGATGACCCTCGTTCTCGGCCAGGTGGGTTGGGCGGCACGGCGTCTGGAGGGCGGTTACAAGGCCTTCCGCCAGCGCGTGCTCGATGATCTCGAGACGCTCCCCCGCGGCCTTGAGCTGAACATCCTGTGCGGGCCCACCGGCAGCGCCAAGACGGCCGTGCTGGAGGCCCTGGCCGAACGAGGCGGGCAGATCCTCCACCTGGAGGCCCTCGCACGGCACCGCGGCTCGGTATTGGGGGGAGAGGCAGACGGCCTGCAACCGGGCCAGAAGGCCTTCGAAACAGCCTTGTGGGCGGCGCTCACGGCGCTGGATCCGGCGCGCCCCGTGTGGTCCGAGTCGGAAAGCCGGCGCATCGGGCGCCTGCATGTGCCGGGAGCCGTCTTCGAAGCGCTGAGCAATGGGCGCTGCACGCGCATCGAGGCGCCCCTGGCGGCACGGGTCGATCACCTGGTGGAGCGTTATGCTCATCTCATCGCCGACCCGGAAGCCTTCCGGGACAGGCTTGCACGACTTGTTCCCCAGCACGGGCATGAGCGTGTGGCGGCCTGGCAGGCGCTGGTGACACACGGCGCGTGGCGCCAGCTCGCCACCGAATTGGTGAATGATCATTACGACCCCGCCTATCGCAAGGGTGGGGAGGGGCTGTACCTTCAGATCGGCGAGGCCCGCCCGCTGACGCTCGACACCCTTGATCCTGACGCGCTGGCCCGGGCCGCGGCGGGGCTTCCGATCTGATTTCCCGATCCTGTCAAGTGTCGATCGCGGCCAGCGTGAGGTCGAGGGCATCGGCCAGATCGAGGGCCAGCTTAATGCCTTCAGGGCGCATCTCGCGGGCGGCGTGCTCAGTCCGCTGCGCCAGCACCTGCAGGTCGCTATCCATGACGTTGCCCGCCGAGCCCTTGATCTGATGGGCCAGGCGGGCGATACCGACCGTATCGCCGTTCTCCACCGCAAGGCGGAGTTCGCCGGACAGCGGGGCGTGGGTGTTGGCGAACACCCCCAGCAGCCGCTCGACAAATGCCGCCCGCCCCGCATAGCGGCTTTCGAGCTTGTCGCGTTGGATCATCCCCGATTTTCCTGCGGCAGGAACCGTGTCATAGCACCTCAGCCGCATGATCGGCGAGGCGCGAACGCTCGCCTCGCTGCAAGGTGATATGGCCGGAATGAGGCCAGCCCTTGAAGCGATCCACCACGTAGGTAAGGCCCGATGAGCCCTCGGTGAGGTAGGGGGTGTCGATCTGGGCGATATTGCCCATGCACACCACCTTGGTGCCAGGCCCGGCGCGGGTGATCAGGGTCTTCATCTGCTTGGGAGTGAGGTTCTGGGCCTCGTCGATGATCAGGAACTTGTTGATGAAGGTGCGCCCGCGCATGAAATTGAGCGACTTGATCTTGATGCGGCTGCGGATCAGGTCACGGGTGGCGGCGCGGCCCCATTCGCCGCCCTCGCCGGTGGTACCGTTGAGCACGTCCAGGTTGTCTTCCAGGGCGCCCATCCAGGGAGCCATCTTCTCTTCCTCGGTGCCCGGCAGGAAACCGATGTCCTCACCCACCGGCACCGTCACGCGGGTCATGATGACTTCGGAGTAGCGCTTGGCTTCAAGCACCTGGGTCAGGCTGGCGGCCAGGGTGAGCAGGGTCTTGCCGGTGCCGGCCTGGCCGAGCAGGGTGACGAAGTCGATCTCCGGATTCATGAGGAGATTGAGGGCGAAGTTCTGTTCCCGGTTGCGGGCGGTGATGCCCCACACGTTGTTCTTCTGGTGGGAATAGTCGATCAGCGTTTCAAGGGTGACGGTCCGACCGGATTTTTCCTTCACCCACGCCTGCAGGGGCTGTTCGCCGTCCTGGTAGATGAACTCGTTGATCAACAGGTCGGCAGTGTCCGGGCCCTTGAGACGGTAATAGGTGTGGGTGTCCTGTTTCCAGGACTCAATGTCCTTGCCGTTGGCCTCCCAGAAGGCCGCGTCGATCTCCTTGGTGCCGGTGTAGAGCAGGTCGGTGTCTTCGAGCACCTTGTCGTTGAAGTAATCCTGCGCGGCCAGGCCCAGGGCGCGGGCCTTGATACGCATGTTGATGTCCTTCGACACCAGGATGACTGGGCGCTTGCGGTCGAACTTCTCGAACAGATGCATCACCACCGCCAGGATCTGGTTGTCACCTTTGGCGGTGGGCAGGGCGGCGGGAAGCTGGATGTTGATGGCTTCGGTCTGGAGGAACAGGCGGCCGCTGGCAAGCTGGCTGGAGGGGCCGACAAGGCTGATGCCCTCGTCGATCCCTTCAGGGCAGGTGCCTACGATCTCGTCCAGGCTGCGGCTGGCCTGACGGGCATTGCGGGCGACTTCCGACATGCCCTTTTTGTTGGAATCAAGTTCCTCAAGGGTCATCATCGGTACGAAGATGTCGTGCTCTTCGAAGCGGAAAAGGCTTGTCGGATCGTGCATCAGCACGTTGGTGTCGAGGACGAACAGCTTGGTGGAGGCAATCTTGGTCTTCGCGGAGCGTCGGGTGGCCATGGTGGTTGTTATGTCTCGCCTGTCGTGGGTGTGGGGTGTTACAGGGTCTTGATGTAGTCGAGCACTTCCTGGGCGTGGCCGGGCACCTTCACGCCGCGCCACTCGCGGCGCAGGACTCCGGCGGCGTCGATGACAAAGGTGCTGCGTTCGATGCCCCGCACCTGTTTGCCATACATGTTTTTCATCTTCATCACCCCAAACAGGGTGCACGCGGTTTCATCCGGGTCGGAGATCAGGTCGAAGGGCAGGGTCTGCTTGGCGCGGAAGTTGTCATGGGACTTGAGACCGTCCCGGGAAATCCCGAGGACGATGGCGCCCGCGGCCAGGAAGTCGGTGTGCAGATCGCGGAATTGCTGGCTCTCGGTGGTGCAGCCGGGGGTGCTGTCCTTGGGGTAAAAATACAGCACCACCTTGTGCCCCTGGAGCGCGGAGAGGGTGATCGTCTGGTTGCCGGTGGCAGGAAGGGTGAAGTCGGGCGCGGCCTGGTCGAGCATGGTGTCTCCGGAAGAGGTGTCCGGCGTCAGACTAATCCCAAGGCGCAGGGCTGGCAATCCACCCCGCGTGAAGAATGGCCCCCGTGCTTGCTCAGGCCGGATCGAAGAGCAGCGCGGCGGCCACGTTACGGTGCTCGGCAACGAGAATGTTGTAGGTACGGCAGGCCGAGCCCAGGTCCATCACCTCCAGGCCGATGCGTGCCGCCATCAGGCTCTTCATCAGACTCGGGTGCGGAAAGCGTTGCTTCATGCCGGTGCCCAGGATCAGGATCTCGCAGCCCAGGCCGGCCAGGCGCTCAAAGGCCGCCGTATCGAGAGTGGCAAAGCCGCCCTGGTGCCAGTCGGACTCGATGCGGTTGGGCATCACGATGACGCTGGATTCGTGGCGGGTGGTGCCGATCATCACATGGTGGGCATCGTAGCGGGCAATGGTGTTGTACTGGTCGCTCTTGTCGAGGTGGAGTTTCATGGGGGTCTCTGGGGTCACAAGGGGCTGATTTGCCCGGTCCGGGTGGCTTGGGTAACATTATAGCTTTGCGTCTTGACGCATCTGCCGATCAGGCATCTGCCGGCAGCGGGGTACGAGGCCCCCATGATCATGAGCCGCCACGCCAAATTGCGCGTCGTTTCGAAGCCCGCCGCCGAGAAACCCGCGCCCACCAGCAAGGAAACGGAAAGCACTGTGCAAGCCATTCGCAAGTCCGACAAGCTCGCCAACGTCTGTTACGACATCCGCGGCCCCGTGCTGCAAAAGGCGAAGCAGATGGAGGACGAAGGCCACAAGATCATCAAGCTGAACATCGGCAA
>JAEUNV010000026.1 GCA_016790385.1 Zoogloea sp. | reverse complement strand
CAAGGCCAAGGCCCTCGCCGCCGCGCTTTCCCAGATCGAAAAGCAGTTCGGCAAGGGCTCGATCATGCGTCTCGGCGACGGCGAGGTCGAAAGCGACATCCAGACCGTCTCCACCGGCTCGCTGGGTCTCGACATCGCCCTGGGCATCGGCGGCCTCCCCCGCGGTCGGGTCGTCGAAATCTACGGTCCGGAATCCTCGGGCAAGACCACCCTCACCCTTCAAGTGGTGGCCGAAATGCAGAAGCTCGGCGGCACCGCCGCCTTCATCGATGCCGAACACGCGCTCGATGTCACCTACGCCCAGAAGCTCGGAGTCAATATCGGCGATCTGCTGATCTCCCAACCCGACACCGGCGAGCAGGCCCTCGAAATCGCCGACATGCTGGTCCGCTCGGGGGGCGTTGACGTGGTCGTCATCGACTCCGTCGCGGCCCTCACCCCCAAGGCGGAAATCGAAGGTGAGATGGGCGACCAGCTCCCCGGCCTGCAGGCCCGCCTGATGTCCCAGGCATTGCGCAAGCTCACCGCCAACATCAAGCGAACCAACACCCTGGTCATCTTCATCAATCAGATCCGGATGAAGATCGGCGTGATGTTTGGCAGCCCCGAGACCACCACTGGCGGCAACGCCCTCAAGTTCTACGCCTCGGTGCGCATGGATATTCGACGCATCGGCACCATCAAGAAGAACGACGAAGTGATCGGTTCCGAAACCAAGGTGAAGGTTGTCAAAAACAAGGTGGCTCCCCCGTTCCGGGAAACCCTGTTCGACATCCTGTATGGCGAAGGCACTTCCCGTGAAGGTGAGATCATCGACCTGGGCGTGCAGCACAAGTTCGTCGACAAATCCGGCGCCTGGTACGCTTACAACGGCGAGAAGATCGGCCAAGGCAAAGACAATGCCCGCGAGTTCCTGAAGGCCAACCCGCACATCGCCCGCGAGATCGAAAACAAGATCAGGGTGGCGTGCAACCTGCCGGAGATGGCGGTCATCCAGCCGGTCGCCGCGGCTGCCGCCTGACCGCACCGGCCGAAAAGGCATCGGACCAATGGCCCAGAATCTCCACGAGCGCGCTCTGCGCTGCCTTGCCCAGCGGGAGCACTCCCGCGCCGAACTGGCCCGCAAGCTGGACGGAATGGGCAACCTCGACGAGATAAACGGCGAGCTCGATCGCCTGATCGAACTGGGCTTGCTCTCGGACGCCCGTTTCGCCGGTGCCTATGTTCGGGCCAAGGCCAACCGTTTTGGGGCCGGCCGCCTGCAAATGGAACTAGCAAGACGTGGCGTGGCCCAGGATCTGATCGTCTCGGCCATTGAGGAGATCGACAGCAACAGCGAACGTGACCGAGCCCGCGCAATCCTTCATCGAAAGTTCGCCACACCACCCGCAGACGCGCGAGAATGGGCACGGCAGGCGAGATTCCTTCAAGGTCGTGGCTTTGCAACCGAAATCATTCGTAGAGTCCTCAGAGAACAACCCGGCGATGAGCCTGCTTAAAGTCAGCAACCTGCGCAAGAAGTACAAGGCCCGCACCGTCGTCCACGATGTGTCCTTTGACGTCGGCAGTGGTGAGGTTGTGGGCCTGCTTGGCCCCAATGGCGCCGGCAAGACCACCTGCTTCTACATGATCGTCGGCCTGGTGGCCGCCGACGGGGGCGAGATCACCCTTGATGATCAGATCCTGACCCATCGCCCTATCCACCAGCGCGCACGCCTCGGCCTGTCCTATCTCCCCCAGGAGATGAGCGTTTTCCGCAAACTAACGGTAGCCGAGAACATCCAGGCAGTGCTGGAGTTGCAAAACCTGAGCCGGGCCGAGATCAGCGAGCGCCTGGATGCACTCCTCGACGAACTCGGCATCGAACATCTTCGTGACAGCACGGCCATTTCCCTCTCCGGAGGCGAACGGCGGCGCTGCGAGATCGCCCGCGCCCTGGCCACCGATCCGCGCCTGATCCTCCTCGACGAGCCCTTCGCCGGCGTGGACCCCATCGCCGTCATCGACATCCAGAAGATCATCCGCTTCCTGAAAGACAAGGGTATCGGCGTCCTCATCACCGACCACAACGTCCGCGAAACCCTGGGCATCTGCGACCGCGCCTTCATCATCAATGCCGGTGAAGTTCTTGCCAGCGGCCGCCCCGACGAGATCGTCCATAACGAGCAGGTCCGTCAGGTCTACCTTGGCGAGCACTTCAGGCTCTGAGCACCGAGACGACTCATGAAGCCCAGCCTCCAGCTCAAACTCTCCCAGCATCTGGCGCTGACGCCTCAACTGCAGCAGTCCATCAAGCTGCTTCAGCTGTCCACGCTCGAACTCAATCAGGAGATCGAGAAAATCCTGCTCGAGAACCCCATGCTCGAACGGGAGGAGCCTGAGGGCGATCTGGGGTCGAGTCGGGCCGAGGCACCGGGCCCGGTGGCCCCTGCCGGCAGTGAGGCCGCCCACGAGCGCGATCAGGAACAATCCCGGGAGGCCGACCGGGAGCGGGAGCCCGATCAGGATTTCGACAACAGCGGCGAAGCCGGCGAATGGATGGCCGCGGGCAGCGGCAACGGGCAGCGGGACGATGACGATGAGGCCGACTTCCAGGAGTTCCAGGCAGCCGTGCCTTCCCTGCGCGACCACCTGGATGCCCAGGTCGCCCTGACGCCCCTTTCTGACCGCGACCGGGCCCTGGTTCGCTTTCTCATCGAAGCCCTGGACGACGATGGTTATCTCAGCCAGGATCTCGAAGACCTCCTGCCCTTGCTGCCCACCGAGCTGGGATTCGATCTAGACGATCTCAACATCGCCCTGCGCCAGATCCAAAGCCTCGACCCGGCGGGTATTGGCGCGACCGACGTGAGCCAGTGCCTGGGATTGCAACTGCGCACGCTGCCGCCCAGCGAAGCGCGCCAGCTGGCCCTTGCCATCGTCGCTGAGCACCTCGAACTCCTGGCCGCCCGGGATTTCCTCAAACTCAAGCGTGCCCTGCGCTGCAACGACGACGCCCTGCGCGAAGCCCACAACCTGATCCTCGGGCTCAATCCTCGCCCTGGAGCCCAGTTCTCCCAGGCCGACACGCGTTACGTGGTACCCGACGTGGTGGTGCGCAAAATCCGCAACGCATGGGTGGTCAGTCTCAACCCCGACGCCATGCCCCGGCTGCGCATCAACCAGCTTTATGCCCAGATCCTGCGGGACAACCGCGGTGCCAGCGGTTCCCTGTCGAGCCACCTTCAGGAAGCCCGTTGGCTGATCAAGAACGTGCAGCAGCGCTTCGAAACCATCCAGCGTGTGTCGCAAGCGATCGTTGACCGCCAGCGCCAGTTCTTCGATTATGGCGATGTGGCAATGCGCCCGCTTACCCTGCGGGAAATCGCCGAGCAGCTGGATCTACACGAATCCACCGTCTCGCGGGTGACCACCCAAAAGTACATG
>JAEUNV010000005.1 GCA_016790385.1 Zoogloea sp. | reverse complement strand
GCTGCAAGCCCACGGCCACCTGCGCTACCACCTGAGTGACGCCACCTACCTGGCCGCCACCTACCGCCATGCCTGGGGCGCCAAGGAGACCCTCAACGGTGCGGAGATTGCCGGTGCCAAGAACAACGGCACAGCCATGCTCACCTGGGCCTCCTTCGTGGACAAGCAGTGGCAGGTACAACTGCAATACGTGCGCGACCTGAAGGTCGAGGAAGGCCCCAAGGTCAGCGGCCTGCAAGCCCGCCTGCTCTACGTTTACTAATCAGGACCGGCCCTGCGCCCCCGGGTCGGGGGTGCAGGGTTCGGGCACTAGCGTCTATTGACAATCACACCAACCAAGTGACGGATGCGCATAACGCGATGAGCGAAGCGAAACGCTCGGCGAGCTTGTCGTAGCGGGTGGTGATGCGCCGGAACTACTTGATGCGGTAAAAGTAGCGCTCGACGAAGTTGCGACTTTTGTACTGATACCGGTCAAAGGCACGCTGGACTTTGCGATGGCTTCGCAGCGGGATCACCGCTTCGACCTGATAGGTAGCCAGATATTCAAGGACGGTATCGGTGTCGCACGCCTTGTCGGCACTGACCGAATGGGGTTGCAAGCCCTCGATCAGGGGCAGCGCTTTGGGACTGTCGCCGGCTTGGCCGCCCGTCAAGGCGAATCGGGCCAGCGACCCGAGCCCTTCAACAAGAGCGTTAATCTTGGCGCTCAGTCCGCCCCACGAGATCGGCCGAGCACTTGGCAGCCTTTTTCTCGGCGCACCGGCCGCATGCTGATGAGCACGCTCGATGGTGCTGTCGATGAACACCTCCTCAAAGTCGGCATCGGCTGCGAAATGCCCGATATGCGCTACCGAACGCCTTTGCGCGACCAACCTGCGTAACGCTGATAGGCGCTGTTCCACGGCCCGAATTCAGGCGGCAGGCTGCGCCAGTGCGTGCGGCCCACAAAACGGCTTCAGCAAACAGCCGGTTATTCGCAGCCGTGCGACCTGGATCACTGCTTTGCCAGGCAACAAGGCCTCAATCCGCTCAAACTGGTCATCCCGCAGCCCCATGCGCACCACCCAGATTCCACCAAAAAGTCAGGATATGACCAGAAAACAGAGCGTGTGAACAGCCCCTTGGCGAGCTACGGAACGTAAAAGACCTTTCCGACCAAAAACGTCAATGGCATTTCCTAAAAATTAATAGTCAGGACACTCTAGCCCAGCAGGGCCACCGACTTGATCTGAGCCACCACCGACATCCCTTCGACCAGCCCCAACTGATCCCGGGACAGCCGCGTGATGCGCGCCAGCAAGGGTGCGCCTCCCACCTCCAGGCGCACGAGGCACTGGGCCGGATGGGCCGCGTCACCAAAACCCAGGATTCGCGCCGGCAAGCGATTGACGATGCTGGAGCGGTTGTCGCCGGCAAGGGCGATGCTGACGTCCCGGGCCTGGATCTTGATATGCGCCTTGGCCCCTACAGCAAGTGGCTTGCGGGTCACCTGGATATGGCCACCCGCAAAGCCCAGGCAGGTCAGGTGATAGGTATCGTCGTGGGACAGCACCGTGGCATCCACGCGCACAGCGGCATCCTCATCAAGCGCCAGTGGGAGATCGAGCCGGGTCAGCAGATCGCGGGTTGGGCCACTGGCCAGCACCCGGCCCTGCTCCAGCAAGACAAGGTGATCGGCGAGGCGAGCCACCTCGTCCGGCGAGTGGCTCACATAGAGAACAGGAATCGCCAGTTCGTCGTGCAGGCGCTCCAGGTAAGGCAGGATCTCCTGCTTGCGCTTCGCGTCAAGGGCTGCCAGGGGCTCATCCATGAGCAGCAGGCGCGGGCTGGTAAGGAGCGCCCGGGCAATTGCCACCCGTTGGCGCTCACCACCGGACAGGCTCTGGGTGCCCCGTTCCAGCAGGTGGCCGATGCCGAGCAGCGCCAGCGCCGTATCCCAGCCCACCTTGCGTTCGGCGGCGGGGATACGCTTGAGGCCGAACTCCAGGTTGGCCCGCACCGACAGATGCGCAAACAGGCTGGCCTCCTGGAAGACATAGCCGAGGGCACGCCGATGCGTGGGCAGAAAGACGCGCCGGCCATCGTCCTGCCAGCACTCGCCATTGATCTGCACCCGCCCTGCGGCCCGGGCGAGGCCCGCAACGCATCGCAGCAGGGTGGTCTTGCCCGAGCCGGACGGGCCGAACAAGGCGCTTACGCCGCGTCCGGGCAGGGTCAGGTCCACATCCAGCGCAAAATCTGCCAAAGGCAGGCGACAGACGAGCTGGAGATCCGTCATCGCCCGGCCCCCAGTGTGTTGCGGACGCCGCCGACTGAGTAAAGAATCAGCAGCACCAGAAAGGAGAACATCACCAGGCCGGCGGCGAGGCCGTGGGCCTGTCCGTATTCAAGAGCCTCCACGTGGTTGTAGATCTGCACGGACAACACCTGGGTCTTGCCGGGAATGTTGCCGCCGATCATCAGCACCACGCCGAATTCCCCAACCGTATGGGCAAAACCCAGCACCGCTGCGGTGATGAAGCCGGGCCGGGCAAGGGGCAAGGCCACATGGAAGAAACTCCCCCACGGCGAGGCCCGCAGGGTGGCGGCCACCTCCAGCGGGCGCGGCCCCATGGCCATGAAGGCGTTCTGGATGGGTTGGACGACAAAGGGGAGCGAGTAGAACACCGACGCCACCACCAGCCCGGCAAATGTGAAGGGCAGGCCGCCCAGGCCCAGACTTCGGGTCAGCATCCCGACCGGACCGTCAGGCCCCATCACGATCAACAGGTAAAAGCCCAGCACCGTCGGCGGCAGGACGATGGGCAAGGCCACCACCGCGCCGACGACACTGCGCAGCCGGGAACGGGTCGTCGCCAGCCACCAGGCGATGGGCGTACCCACCATCAGCAGGAGCACGGTGACGATGCCCGCCAGCTCCAGGGTCAGGCGTATCGCCGACCAGTCGTCCGCGCTCAGATGCATCGTTCAGAGATCGTAGCCATAGGATCTGATGATGTCGGCGGCCGTCTTCGATTTGAGAAAGCCGGCCAGGGCCTCCACCGCCGCGTTGCCCTTACCCTTCGCCAGCACCACCGCATCCTGGCGGATCGGGCTGTGATATTTCGCCGGCACCAGCCAATGGGAACCAGCCATGAGCTTGCCGTCCTTGTGGATCTGGGAAAAGGCGATGAACCCCAGCTCTGCGCTCCCCGACACAACGAACTGCTGTGCCTGGGTGATGCTCTCCCCGGTCACGATCTTCGACTGCAATACGTCGGCGAGGCCCAGAACCTTCAGGGTTTCCATGGCCGCCAGACCGTAGGGTGCCAGCTTGGGATTGGCAATGGACAGGTGCTCAAACCTGCCCGCTTTGAGGACTTCGCCCTTGTCGTCCACAACACCCGGTTTCGGCGACCACAGCACCAGCTTGCCAATGGCGTAGGTAAAGACGCTTCCGGCCACCCCGTCACCGTCCTTCACCAGCCGGGCCGGCGTTTCGTCGTCGGCCGCCAGCAGGAGCTGGAAAGGGGCTCCGGCCTTGATCTGGGCGTAGAACTTGCCCGTGGCCCCGAAAACCAGCACAGCCTTGTGGCCGGTGGACTTCTCGAACTCAGCAGCGATCTTCTGCATGGGCGCGGTGAAGTTGGCGGCCACGGCCACCGAAACCTCCTCTGCCCGGGCGGTCAGCGTTGCGCCTGCCAGTACGGCAGCGAGGAGGATATGACGGACAAGGGGCTTCATGGTCGGGCTCCGAAAGGGTAGATAAAGGGCATCAATCAAAGACGGCAAGAATCACGGAGGTCGCCTGGAACACCGCGCAGGCCACGCTGCCCACCTGGAGATCCAGGTTGCCGATACTGTCGTGAGTCACCACCGAGGTGATGTTGCGGCCGCTGGGCAGGGTGATCGTCACCTCAGAGCTCACCGGCCCCTCATGAATCGCGCTGACCTCGCCCCACAGGTGATTGCGGGCGGTGGTGCGGGTGTGGGGGTCGGTGATGATCAGCACCGAAGGCGCTTTCACGAAAGCGTGCACTTCGGTGCCTATGCCCAGCTCCAGGCTTTCGGCACTCGCCCGGGTGATCACCGCCACCACCTCGTTGGCGTCATCCAGACGCACGCGAACCTCGAAACTGACCTCACCTTCGCGCAGGCCCGACACCGTGCCGACAAACTGATTGCGCGCACTGGTACGCATGGACATGCGGCGCAGCAGGGTCTGGAACTGACGCACATTGGTCTCGCCCCCCTCGCCAAGGCGCGACGACAGGCGTTCGATGGCCTGCTGGTACTCCTGCTCCACCGCCCGATACATGGCGATCACCCGACGGCCGTATTCCGTAATCCGGGTGCCACCCCCGTGCTTGCCCCCCACCGAGCGCTCCACCAGGGGCGCCTCGGCGAGATTGTTCATGGCGTCCACGGCGTCCCATGCGGCCTTGTAGGAAAGGGGAACGGCCTTCGCCGCCTGGGAGATGGAGCCATAACGATCGATGGACTCCAGGAGGCGAATCCGGGTGTCACCCAGGAAAGTGCCGAACTCGGTATCGACTGTCAGCTTTCCGACAAGTTTGTGCTGAACGGGACGTCGGGTTGTCATCAATTGTCCTATATAGGTATCTACACAACGTAACGCACTTTACTTCAGCAAATAGCGGGCCACAAATGCTGCACTGCG
>JAEUNV010000687.1 GCA_016790385.1 Zoogloea sp. | reverse complement strand
CAAGGCCAAGGACATGCACCCGGATACCGTGCGCCTGGTGCTGTCCGGCTACACCGATCTCCAGTCGGTCACCGATGCGATCAACGAAGGGGCCATTTACAAGTTCCTGACCAAGCCGTGGGACGATGCGATGCTGCGAGCTAACATCGAGGAGGCCTTCCGGCGCAAGGCCATGTCGGACGAGAACCAGCGTCTGGCCGCCGAGCTGCAACACGCCAACCAGGAGCTCGAACGTATCAACGAGCGTCTCACCGCCGTCCTGGCCGACCGGGAGCGCCGCCTCGGCCTGGACGAAGCGGCCCTCAGCCTGACCCAGGAAGCTCTGGCGGTGATGCCCCTGCCCGTCCTCGGCGTGGATCCTGATGGAATGATCGCCTTTTCCAATGGCGCCGCCGAAAATCTCTTTTCCGACCAGGCGCCCCTGCTCGGGCTGGGGGCTGACGAGGTTCTTCCCGAGGAGTTCCGGGCGCTGCTCCAGACTGGCAGCGGTCAGGCGGAGCTGCGCTGCGGCACCCGCCTGTTCCGGGTCGAGGCCCACCCCCTCGGTGCCCAGTCGCCGCGCCGGGGTTGCCTGCTTACCTTCACCTGCCGCGCCGACGTGCCATGGACGACGCACTGACACTCCCTCTCTCCGAGGTGATCCCCGGCACCGTGCTGGCAGCCCCGGTCATCGACCCCTCGGGCGCCGTCCTCCTGCCCGCGGGTCTCAGTCTCACCGCAGCCCACCTGGACAGTCTGCAACGCAGAGGCATTGCCAGCGTGGTCGTGGTACCCGCGGAAGACCCGGAAGCACTCGCCATCCGGCGGGAGCGCATCCGCGCACGGGTCATGTACCTGTTCCGCCATACCGCCCAGGAACCCGGCTCCCAGGCCCTGCTGCACGCCGTGCTGGCCTTTCGTCAGGAAGCCGGAAAATGACGCGCCTTCAGGAGATGGTCAGCCACGTTCAAAAGTTGCCGGCCATGCCGGTCGTGGCCATGGAGGTTTTGCAGTCCATGAGCGGCGCCGATACCGACATCGACGCGCTCGCCCGGCGCATTGCCCAGGATCAAGCCATCGCCGCCCGAGTCCTGAGGGTGGCCAACTCACCCTTCTACGGGCTTCAGGCCCAGGTCAGCTCCATCCACGATGCCATCGTCGTGCTGGGTCTGTCCTCGGTACGCTCCCTTGTGCTGGCCGCGGCGGTCATCGCGGGGCTGCCAGCCGGAAACTGCCCCGATTTCAGCCACACCCGCTTCTGGCGCCACGTTCTCGGCGTTGCCGTGGCGGCCCGCGCCCTCGCCCGCCCCCTCAAGCGCCCGCCAGAGCCGCTTTTCATCGCCGGACTTCTCCACGATATCGGCCGTCTGGCCATGATGGTGATCTACCCCGACGAACTGTGCAGCGTGCTGGCCGATGCGCAGGCCCGGGACTGCACGCTGGCCGAGGCCGAGCAGCGGCATTTTGGTTTCGATCACAGCACGGCCGGTGCCGAGCTGGCCCGACGCTGGAACTTTCCCGCCGAAATCGTCGATGCCCTGGCCTGGCACCACAACCCCACCCAGGGTGTTCCGGGCGGGCTGGCCGGCATTGTTCACTACGCGGACGCAATTGCCCACGCCCTTGACCTGGATGAGGCAGACAGCGATCAAGTACCGCGCCTCGACCCCGACACCGTGGATGCGCTGAACCTGGACTGGGAAGCGCTCGTCAGCGTGCTTACCGAAACCCGGGCCGGCTTCGACAGCTTCAAGCCCCTGCTGGGATAGACCATGGCAACCCCTACCCACGTCTACACATTACCCGGCAGCCTCTTTCCCCTTGCCGATTCGCTCAGTTCGGGCCTGCTCCTGCACCGCGGGGGCAAAGTTCTGTATGCCAACAAGGCCATGTCCCGGTTGAGCGGCTTCAGCCCCGCGGAACTCGTCGAAAAGGATTTTTGGGCCTTCTATCCCCCCAGCGTCGGCCACACCATCCGCGAACGCGGGCTGGCCAGACTGGAGGGCGAACACGCGGTGGGACGCTACGAAACCCTGCTGCTCACCAAGTCGAGCGAAGAGCGCTGGGTCGAGCTGGTGGTATCCCATGAGGAAATCCAGGGAAAGCGGACGATAGTCTGCAATTTCATCGACGTGACCGAGCGCAAGCGCGCCGAGGCGGCGCAGAAGCAGGCCCAACAGCTGCTGACCCAGATCATCGACGCCGACCCCGTCCCGACCCTTGTTATCAACGCCCGTCACGCCGTTACCCACTGGAACCGAGCCTGCGAACAAGTGATCGGACTGAAAGCCAGCAATGTGATCGGAACCTGCAATCAGTGGACGGCCTTCTACCCCGAGCGGCGGCCGATCATGGCCGATCTGATTGTGTCGGGGCAGATTGAGGACATGCTCAAACTGTACGGCGGCAAGAAGCTCCGCCGCTCTCCGGCCATTGATGGAGCCTACGAAGCTGAGGACTTCTTTCCCCAGATGGGTGAAAAAGGGCGCTGGTTGTACTTCACCGCCGCCCCGCTGCGTAATGCCCTTGGCGAAGTCATCGGCGCCATCGAAACGCTTCAGGACATCTCCGAGCGCAAATCGGCCGAGATGGAACTCCTGCGCATGCATGCCGACCTGGAAGCCAAGGTGGCGCGCCGCACCGAGCAGCTTCAGCGCGCCAAGGCCAGCCTGGAGGAAGACATCGCACGCCGGGAGCGGACGGAAGAGGAACTGCTCAAGCGCAACACCGAACTCACCGACCTCAACCTGCGCCTTCAGGACACCCGCCAGCAACTTGTGCAGTCCGAGAAGATGGCCTCCATAGGCCAGCTTGCGGCCGGCGTGGCCCACGAGATCAATAATCCCATCGGCTATGTCAACTCGAACATCCGTAGTCTGAAGGGCTACGTGGAGCAATTGCTGGATGTGGTGAGCCGTTATGAAGAGGGTGAATCCGCCCTCCCCGCTGAGCTCCGGAACCGGATCGAGGCGGCCAAGAAGGCCGCCGACTTCGATTACCTGCGCGAGGACATCCACCAGCTGCTCGGCGAATCCGAAGAGGGTACCAACCGGGTACGCCAGATCGTCCAGGACCTGCGCGATTTCTCCCGCGCGGAAACAAACCAGGATTGGCAAGCCTCCGATCTGCACCACGGCCTGGACAGCACCCTCAACATCGCCAGCAATGAAATCAAGTACCGGGCCGACGTGATCCGCGAGTATGGCGAGCTGCCCCTGGTGGAATGCCTGCCCTCCCAACTCAATCAGGTGTTCATGAACCTCTTTGTCAATGCGGCCCAGGCCATGCCCGACGGCCGGCGCGGCACCATCACCGTGCGTACCGGCCGGAGTGGCGAGAGCGTCTGGATAGAAGTTGCCGATGACGGCCAGGGCATCCCCGCCGATGTCCTCGACAAAGTGTTTGACCCCTTCTTCACCACCAAGCCCATTGGCAAGGGGACGGGACTGGGGCTCTCCCTATCCTATGGCATTGTCAAGAAGCACTGCGGCAACATCAGCGTAAGCAGCACCGCCGGGGCGGGAACGCGCTTTCGCATCACCCTTCCCGTTCATCAGGAGGCATCAGCCGGAGCCCGAGAATGAGTACATCCACCGAAGAGAGTTTCACCCTGCTGTGCGTCGACGATGAAGCGAACATCCTGTCATCCCTGCGGCGCCTGTTTCGCCCCCACGGCTATAACGTCCTGGTCGCCGGAGGCGGCGCCGAAGGGCTGGAGATACTGAGCCGCGAACACGTGGACCTGATCATCTCCGACATGCGCATGCCTGGGATGGACGGCGCCACCTTCCTGGCCGAGGCCCGCCACCGCCACCCGGACACGGTGCGTCTGCTCCTTACCGGCTACGCCGACATGGAATCCACCGTGGCCGCCATCAACGCCGGCCAGATCGCGCGCTACATCTCCAAGCCCTGGAACGACCAGGATGTGGTGCTGACGGTACGCGAAGCCCTTGAGCGCAAAGCCCTCGAACGGGAAAAAGCCCGCCTCGAAGCGCTCACCCGCAGCCAGAACGAAGAACTCAAGTCGCTCAACGCCAGCCTTGAAGAAAAGGTCGAGGCCCGCACCGGCGAGCTGAAGATCGCCCACGAGAAGCTCAAACAGAGTTTCCTGACCTCCATAAGAGTGTTTTCAAACCTCATTGAACTGCGCGAAGGCGTCAGTTCAGGCCACTCCCGCCGGGTCGCAGATCTGGCCCGCAAGATCGCCCACAAGCTCAACTTTCCCCCCGCCGAAGCCCAGGACGTGATGTTGGCCGGCTTGCTCCACGACGTGGGGAAGATCGGTCTTCCCGACGAGCTGCTGTCCAAACCGGTTTCCCACATGAGCGGCGACGAACTGGGCCAGCTACGCAAGCACCCCGTCACCGGCCAGGCCGCCCTGATGGGCCTGGAGACCCTGCGCAAAGCCGGCACATTCGTTCGTGGACACCACGAGCGCTGGGACGGCCAGGGCTATCCCGACCGTCTTTCCGGCCTGGGTATTCCCTTCGGGGCCCGGGTGCTGGCCGTTGCCAACGACTTTGATGCCTTGCAGATCGGCACCCTGTCGCCCCGCAAGCTGAAACAGGAGGAGGCCGTTGCCTTCATCCAGCAGAACCGGGGCAAGCGTTACTGCCCCCAGGTGGTGGATGCCCTGGTGGAGGTGCTGGGAGCAACGGAAACCGCGGCCAGCGCGGGCAACGAACTCAGCCCGTCGTCCCTGAAGCCGGGAATGGTTCTGGCGCGCGATCTGGTCACGCGGGACGGGGTGATGCTGCTCGCCGCCGACTTCGTGCTGGACGACAGCCTGATCCGACAACTGCGGGAGCTGGAAGCCTCCGAAGGACATCGCCTGTCCATTGCCATCCGCCCGCAACCCCGCAGCGCCTGACCGCCTTGCGGCCCCGGGCCTGGGCGCTGCCACGGATCACGCCGGGCATGCCCTTCCGCCACCGGCGACGAGGCGGACCTGGGAAGGGGGCAGGCACTATGGGCCGCTCAGGGCCCCCTGAGCCATGCCTTCATCCTTCCGGACTACGGCAAGGGGCAGACCTTTGGGCATGCGGATGCCGCTCTGCAAGGCCTGGGTAAGCATCTTGATCGACATGGGCCGTGCAAAAAGATAGCCCTGGATCAGGTTGCAGCCACGCTGGTGCAAGGCGGACAACTGGGAGAGGGTTTCGACGCCCTCGGCCACCACTTCAAGGCCGAGGCTGTGCGCCAGCCCGATCACCGCCTCGACAATGGCGATGCCTTGACCGTCGTCCAGCTCGCTGACGAAAGAGCGGTCGATCTTCAGGGTATCGACAGCCAGTCGGCGCAGGTAGGCCAACGACGAGTATCCGGTACCGAAATCGTCCACCGCCACCCGGACGCCCATCTCCCGCAACTGGGCAAGGATCCCGGTGGCGTAATCCAGATCGCGCATCAGCACCGTTTCCGTGAGTTCGAATTCGATGCGCGAAGCCGGGATGCCGGCCTTGGCCAATTCGTCCCGCACGGTCGGGATCAGCTGCGCGTCCATGAAGTTGACGCCCGAGAGATTGACGCTGATCCGAAACCCCGGCCGCACGAAAGCCTCCAGTTCGGCGATGTCGGCGCAGACCCTTTCAAAAACCGCCCGGCTCAGGGGAACGATCATGCCGGTCTCTTCGGCCAGGGAGATGAACTCGGGCGGCGGCACCGGCCCGCGCCCCATGTGAGGCCAGCGTACCAGCGCCTCGGCCTTGACGATGGTGCCGGTCACCGCATCGACGATGGGCTGATAGACAACCCGCAACTCGTGATCACCGATCGCCCGCCGCAACTCACCTTCG
>JAEUNV010000614.1 GCA_016790385.1 Zoogloea sp. | reverse complement strand
GAGTCGGAGGGGCAGGCCTGGAAAAGGGCCTTGTCGACACGCACGAAGTCGGCATCCCGCGAGCCGCCCTCCCACGCTGCCGCGCAGGCTGCCGACATGGCCGGCTGGAGCTGGGCCATGGCCTTCAGCCAGACACTGGCCTTGACCATGAACAGGCCGCTGTTCCAGAGGTATTCACCGCTGTCGAGGTAGCGCTGGGCGGTGGCCGCATCGGGCTTTTCGACGAAGGCGGCGATGGCCTTGCTGCCATCTGCCCGGTCGGCGCCGCAGCGGATGTAGCCGTAGCCGGTTTCGGCGTGGGTCGGCACGATGCCGAAGGTGACGATGGCACCCTCCTGCGCGGCCGGGATGCCGTCGTCGATGGCCTTCTGGAAGCCGGCCAGATCACGGATGACGTGATCAGCGGGCATCACCAGCAGCACCGGGTCGGCCTCCTTCGCGGCCAGCGCCGCCAGGGTCAGGGCCGGCGCGGTGTTGCGGCCGGTGGGCTCAAGCACGATGTCGCGACTGGCGCGACCGACCGCGCGCAACTGCTCGGCAGTGACAAAACGATATTCCTCATTGCACACGACGATAGGCGCCTGCGCCACCGGCAGGCGCCCACCAAAACCGGCCAGACGGCCGGCGGTGGCCTGAAGCATGGTCTCCTCGCCCACCAGGGCCAGAAGCTGCTTGGGATACTGCTCGCGGGACAAGGGCCACAGGCGCGTGCCGGAGCCTCCGGAGAGAATGACGGGCTGGAGTTCCATGATAGGTTGGGTCGGAAAAGTGGAAAATTCGTCGGGTGCGTGCAGTGCACAATGGACATACTTTTTACCACAAACCCCGGCCCCTCAAGCCCTCGTCATGGGGCGGCGGTGTCACCGGGGCCTGCGTCATCGGGCACCGACAACCATGATCCAACGATCCGCTCGGCCTCTTCAATCCCCGTCTTCTTGAGACTTGAGAACAACTGCACGGTAACCTGTTCGCCGAGAGGCGCCAGCTCCTTGCGCACCGCGGCAAGCGTTGCCGACTGCTCCGAGCGGGTCAGCTTGTCACTCTTGGTGAGCAGCACATGAATGGGCCTGCCACTGGGCGCAAACCAGCCGATCATGACCCGGTCGCGATCCTTGAGGGGGTGACGGGAATCCATGATCAGTACCAGCCCGACGAGGTTGGGGCGGCGGGTGAGGTAGTCCTCGAGAAGGCGCTGCCACTGGAGACGGATGGCTTCCGGCACCTCGGCATAGCCATAGCCCGGCAGATCCACCAGCACCGCGCCGTTGCGCAGACGGAAAAAGTTGATCAGCTGGGTCCGCCCGGGGGTCTTGGACACAAACGCCAGCCGTACATGGTCACACAGGGTGTTGATGGCGCTCGACTTGCCCGCATTGGAGCGGCCGGCAAAGGCGACTTCAGGGCCACCCGGAGGCGGCAGACCATTGGGTTTGGCGACGGAGATCTCGAACCGGGCGTTACGGAACAGGGACATGGGGAAGCTTGGGCATGCGCAACACACGCTATTGCGTCGCGCAAAAGACTGAAGTTGCTATAGAATAGCAGGTTTGAGACATCCACATTCTTGGCTTCCGAGGACATCATGATCAAGCG
>JAEUNV010000672.1 GCA_016790385.1 Zoogloea sp. | reverse complement strand
ACGGCAGCATCTGTGACACTCAATATCTTTTTGCTTTATCTGTTGCTGGTACGCTAGCGATCAAGAGGCCACGGGCCGTCCGTCAGCGGCGCCCGGCGAGTGCCCTCCGCCGCCAAGTACAGACAGAGATCGCCTGATTGCTGAAGCCCGCATCACCTCCCGCTGTTCTCACCGTCCTCGATGACGAAGCCAACAAGCGCATGCTCGTATTCATGGGCATGAGCTTGCTGATCCTGCTGGGGATCGCCACGACCCTCGCCTATTTCCTGGACGATAGCGGCAATCCCATGCTGCTTTCCCCCGCACTCGTCTGTCTGTTGGCGGTATTCGCCTTGATCGGCGTTCGCATGGGCCACGCGGACACTGCCATTCAGTTCCTGATATGGGGCATTTGGATCGTCATCATCGCCTCGGCACCTTTCGGCAGCGGCAACCGAAGTGTCGGCATCGCCGGCATTCCGATGCTCATCCTGATGCAGGGCTGGATGGCCGGCCCCCGTCAGGCAATCGCCATGACAGGGGCCACGGTCATGTCGCTGCTCGGCATCACCCTCCTGGAGCACTTCGGCTGGATGCCACCCGGCGGCCCCATCCCGCCCCTGTCGCGCTGGTTGATACTGAGCGCGGTGTTCATCATCTCGGGTTCTCTAACGGTGATTTCCCGACGTCTGTATATCCGCCGTCTCGACGAGCAGAGCCGCCTGACGGCCACCCTCTCCATGGTCGCCGAACACAGCCCGGTCATGCTGGCGGCGGTGGATGGAGATGGTCGGTTCCGTTACGTCAACAGCAACTTCGCCAGCTTCTATAGCAAGACTCCGGAGACCCTGATCGGCGCCCCCGCCATCGAAACCCTGGGCTCGGACACGATCCGCAAAATCCGCCAAACCTTGCTCCGGCACACGGGGGCGGGCGCCTTCCAGACCCAGACAGCCTCCGAACGCTGGCTGGAGATCACTGCCCGGAGAGCCGACTGCCTGGCCCGCGACGACGATGGGTATTACGCCATCCAGCGCGACGTCACCGACGAAGTCCGCTCCGCCGAGCAGATCAACTTCTTGGCCTATCACGATGCCCTAACCGGCCTTCCCAACCGCGCGCTGATGCTCGACCGCTTGCGTCAGGCCATCATTCGCGGTGCGCGGGAAGACAGCCTTGTGGCGGTGTGCTACGTGGATCTGGACGGTTTCCGGCGACTCAACGACACCTGGGGGCACTCCGCCGGCGATGCGGCGCTCGTCCACGCCGCCTCCCGCCTGCAGGAATGCGTGCGCGCTTCCGACACGGTGGCTCGCCTCGGCAGTGATGAATTCGTGGTGCTGATGGGAGGGATCGAAGACCGCGAGGAAATCCGTGGCACGGTCGACCGGCTACTCCACGCCCTGGCGCGTCCGTTCCCCGTCGGCGACGATCAAGCGCTTGCCATCACGGCAAGCATCGGTGTAGCCGTCTGCCCCTTCGATGGTTCAGAGCCCGACACGCTTCTGCGCAACTCCGACCGCGCGATGCTGATGGCCAAACAATCCGGACGCAACCGGATCAGGCTGTTCGACACCGAGCTGGAACAGCGCGCCCAAACCCTCCATCAAATGTCCGCGCGCGTCGACAAAGGTCTCGCCGACGGCGAGTTCGTCCTCTACTACCTGCCCACCGTCAACATGCGTGAAGGCACGGTCACCGGCGTCGAAGCACTGGTCCGCTGGGTGCGCCCCGAGTACGGACTGACCCTGCCGGCCGAGTTCCTGCCCTATCTGGAGGGCGGCCCCATTGCCATTCGCCTCGGCCAATGGGTTCTGGACGAAACGCTCTCCCAGATGAGCCGCTGGGCGCGCCTCGGACTGAAACTGCCTGTCAGCGTCAACATCTCCAGTCATCATCTCCATACTGCCGGCTTCACCGAGCACCTCATGCAGCGTCTTGAGGCCCACCCGGAGATACCCGCCGGGCACCTGGAAATCGAGACGCCGGAATCCACCGTGACGGAAGATATGGAGAGCGCCGCGCGGATCATCCGTGACAGCACCGCCCTCGGTGTCGGCTTTGCCCTGGACGACTTCGGCACCGGTTATTCGTCCCTCACCCATTTTCGTCGCCTTCCCGCGGGTACGTTGAAGATCGACCAATCCCTGGTGCGCAACATCCTGAACGACAAGGAATATCTGGCCTCCGTCAGGGGCCTGGTGACCCTCGCCCACAGCTTCGGCCGGCGGATCGTTGCTGAAGGAACGGAGACCATCGAACACGGAACGGCACTTCTGGCCATCGGCTGCGAGCACGCCCAAGGATATGGCATTGCCCACCCCATGCCGGGCGACGCCGTACCGGCCTGGGTTGCCCATTGGCAATCCCCCGCCCCCTGGCTTTACGCACCCACCCCCGCACCTGATCACAACAGGCGGACATAGCCCAGCCTCGAAACGGGATTGACACGGTCGGCCTTTGGCTCAAGGGGAACCCGCTTTACAATAGCGGGTTTTCCGGCACGCTCGGCCGGAAGCCCTGCACATCAAAGGAACCCCATGGCTCTCCAATGCGGCATCGTCGGCCTGCCTAACGTCGGCAAATCGACCCTCTTCAATGCCCTCACCAAGGCCGGCATCGCCGCCGAGAACTACCCCTTCTGCACCATCGAGCCCAATGTCGGCATCGTCGAGGTGCCCGACCCCCGGCTCGACGCCCTGTCCGAGATCGTCAAGCCGCAGAAGATCCAGCCGGCCATCGTCGAATTCGTGGACATCGCCGGCCTGGTCGCGGGCGCGTCCAAGGGCGAAGGTCTGGGCAATCAGTTCCTTGCCAACATCCGCGAGACCGATGCCATCGTCAACGTGGTGCGGTGCTTTGACGACGAGAACGTGGTCCATGTGAATGGCAAGGTCGACCCCCTCGCCGACATCGAAACCATCGTCACCGAGCTCGCTCTGGCCGACATGGCCGCCGTCGAAAAGGCTATCCACCGGGAAAACAAGAAGGCCCGTTCCGGCGACAAGGATGCCCAGAAGCTCGTCAGCATCCTCGAGAAACTGCAACCGCACCTCAACGAAGGTCTGCCGGCGCGCACCCTCAAACTTACCGACGACGAAAAGCTCATTCTCAAGCCCCTGTGTCTGATGACGCTCAAGCCCGCGATGTACGTGGGCAACGTGACCGAGGACGGCTTCGACAACAACCCCTACCTCGACCGCCTGCGCGAGCACGCCGCCAAGGAGGGCGCGCCCGTCGTCGCCCTGTGCGCCAAGATCGAGGCCGAGCTGGCCGACCTGGACGACGAAGACAAGATGGCCTTTCTGGCCGATCTGGGTCTCGAAGAACCGGGCCTCAATCGCCTGATCCGCGCCGGCTACCAACTTCTCGGCCTGCAGACCTACTTCACCGCCGGGGTCAAGGAAGTCCGCGCCTGGACCATCCACGTGGGCGACACCGCCCCCCAGGCCGCCGGCGTGATCCACACCGACTTCGAGCGCGGCTTCATCCGCGCCCAGACCATCGCCTTCGAAGACTTCATCAAATACAAGGGCGAAGCCGGCGCCAAGGAAGCCGGCAAGATGCGCTCGGAAGGCAAGGAGTACGTGGTCAAGGATGGTGACGTGCTGAACTTCCTGTTCAACGTCTAAGCGTAAAGTATCGAATCAAGCCACATCACACCGTATCAAAACTCACCTAAAGCCCCGCAAATGCGGGGTTTTTTGTTGTCAGTGCATCTCATGCGCCCGCTTGGCATCTCACAATCAACCGGGTACGCTTCCGGGTATGAAATTCATCGCCCGGAATAAAGGCCGGGTACAGCCAACCAGGAGCGCCCACCATGCTGACCGATACCCAGTGCAAAAACGCGAAGGCCAAGGAACGGCCCTACAAGCTGACGGACGGAAACGGGCTGGTGCTTGAGGTGAAGCCGAACGGCGTGAAGGCTTGGCGCTACCGCTTCGAGCTGGCCGGCAAGGAGTCCATGTTTGCCGTGGGCGACTACGCGCCCGCGCCCACTGGTGAAACCCCCGAGGAAGCCGAAGCCCGGCGCGCCGGCCGGCGCTTCACGCTGGCAGAGGCCCGCGAGGAACGCACCAGGGCGCGGGCGCTGGTCAAACAGGGTATCAACCCTGCCCACGCTCGCCAGCTCGACAAGATCCGGGCGCAACAGAACGCCGGCAATACCTTCGAGTCCGTGGCCCGCGAATGGGTATCACTGCGAGACTGGGAGGAAGTCACCAAGACCCGCCGAATCGACACCCTGGCCCGAGTGGCCTTCCCGAAGATAGGAGCGCTGCCGGTCAAGCAGATCACGCCTGCCCATGTGCTCGACGTGCTCAAGACAGCCCGCGAGAAGAACGGGCCGAGCGTGGCCGATGCGGTGAAGCGCGACATATCCAGCGTGTTCGACCTGGCGGTTTC
This sequence comes from Zoogloea sp., assembly GCA_016790385.1. Classification (GTDB taxonomy): domain Bacteria; phylum Pseudomonadota; class Gammaproteobacteria; order Burkholderiales; family Rhodocyclaceae; genus Zoogloea. Next base: position 947 of record JAEUNV010000672.1, on the reverse strand, counting down.
AACCCTGCGCGCCGACACCGATCCGGTGCAGCCGGTGCGCAAGGCGCTACCTGCAAACAAGACCCAGCACAAACGCGCATTGGAGGTGCAGGAGATCGGCCAACTCATGCGGGACGTGGAAGGGCACGGCGGACGCCATGAGACACGCAGCGCGTTCATGCTGATGTGGCTAACCCTGTGCCGCCCCTCTGAGGCAGCAGAGGCGGAATGGGCTGAATTCGACCTCGATGCTGCGCTATGGCGCATCCCGGCGGAGCGGATGAAGAAGCGCAAGCCGCACACGATCCCGCTGCCGGCTCAGGCCGTTTCGATGCTGCGCGCCCTGCACGGCATCACGGGGCACCTGACCCACGCATTCCCCGGGCGTGACGACAGATCCAAGCCGATGGCGGTGGAGTCATTCCGCCAAATGCTCTACACCCTCAAATGGTCGGGCAAGTACAGCCCGCACGCGACCCGCACCACGGGCAGCACCCGCCTAAACGAGATGGGATTTTCTTCTGACTGGATTGAACGCCAACTCGCCCACGCCGACACCAACGCGGTGCGGAGAAGCTACAACCACGCGGAACATTTGGACGACCGCCGCCGGATGATGCAGCAATGGGCGGACATGCTGGACGCCTGGAGACAGGGCGGCAGCGGCAACGTGACACCGATACGAACCGCTGCCTGACGGTTTCACAGAAAGTCGGATTCCGTGCGCTGACGAATCGCAAATAGGTAACCTGTTAAAATGATTCCTGCTGCTTCGCCGTGACGCGCCATGCACGAGTCGGATCAGCATACGCAAGAAGGCCCGGAAGGCGCGCCAACGCCAACCGGGCCGGTACTACAAATGAGTCACAACAACCCTACCACCTCGCTGCAAACGAGGGCGATCGCTGAAAACCGCTCACTGCCGGGATGCAGTGCAGCGGAACGAGCGCGCAGCATTATGGCGCTCA
>JAEUNV010000608.1 GCA_016790385.1 Zoogloea sp. | reverse complement strand
TACGTGGTCGACATGGGCCCCGGCGCCGGCGAGCACGGGGGCCGGGTCATAGCCGAAGGCAAGCCGGAAGACGTGGCCACCCACCCCGAATCCCTCACCGGCGCCTATCTGTCGGGCACCCGCCGCATCGCCGTTCCCGCCACCCGGCACGCCCCCGACGCCGAACGCATGCTGCGCATCAAAGGCGCTACCGGCAACAACCTGCGCGACGCCAGCGTGGACATCCCGGTGGGCCTGTTCACCTGCGTCACCGGCGTCTCCGGTTCGGGCAAGAGCACCCTGATCAACGACACCCTGTATGCCCACGTGGCCCGCCACGTGAACGGCAGCAGCATCGAAGCCGCACCTTGCGCCGGCATCGAGGGGCTGGACCACTTCGACAAAGTCATCAACGTCGATCAAAGCCCCATCGGCCGCACCCCGCGCTCCAACCCCGCCACCTACACCGGCCTGCTCACCCCCATCCGCGACCTCTTCTCCGGCGTGCCCGAAGCCAAGGCCCGCGGCTATGGCCCTGGCCGCTTCAGCTTCAACGTCAAGGGCGGGCGCTGTGAAGCCTGCCAGGGCGACGGCATGATCAAGGTGGAGATGCACTTCCTGCCCGACATGTATGTGCCCTGCGACATCTGCCACGGCAAGCGCTACAACCGGGAAACCCTGGAGATCCGCTACAAGGGCAAGACCATCTACGAAGTGCTGGAGATGACAGTCGAGCAGGCCCTGGAATTCTTCAGTGCGGTACCCATCGTCGCCCGCAAGCTCGAAACCCTGATGCAGGTCGGCCTGGGCTACATCCGCCTCGGCCAGAGCGCCACCACCCTCTCGGGTGGCGAGGCCCAGCGTGTCAAGCTGGCCCTGGAGCTCTCCAAGCGAGACACCGGCCGCACCCTCTACATCCTTGATGAGCCCACGACGGGCCTGCATTTTGCCGACATCGAACTGCTGCTCTCGGTGCTCCATCGCCTGCGCGACCACGGCAACACCATTGTCGTCATCGAACACAACCTGGATGTCATCAAGACCGCCGACTGGCTGATCGACATGGGCCCGGAAGGCGGGGACGGCGGCGGAAGCGTGGTTGGCGCCGGCTCGCCGGAAGCGCTGGCGAGCAATCCCGCCAGCCACACCGGCCGCTACCTGGCCCGGCAACTGGCCTCCCCGGCCACGCCCTGAACCGCCGGAAAGCCGCGCCCAGTCTGGCTGTATCGCTTTCGGCCGGCGGGCCGGCGTGTCCGCAGACACGGACAATGGGTTATGATGACCACGAGCAGCACATGGATATCCCGGCTCGTTCCCCATCGGACAGCCGGCCAGCACAGATACTGGATGGAACCTCTCATCTGGCGCCCCGCCCCCGCGCCGACGATCGCTAACCGCATCGCAGGCAAGACATGGGACCAGGTCGTACAGGTGTAACACAAGGGGCGCGCCGCCCTCTCCCCTCCCCGGGGCAAGGCAACACCCCGTCAAACAATTCGGGCACCTGCCCACTCTCCCCCATCGCTCCGCGCTTCGGGAGGGCGGAAGCAGAGCGCGCCTCCGTCCCCGCGGGAGTTCGCCGCCAGGGCTGCGGTGCCATGGCAAAGGCCGCTGCATGAGTCAGCCCTCCGCGAACCCCTGCCCGCGCATCCTGCTGCTAGCCGATCAGGACGCCTTCAGTGCCGCGCTTCACAGCGGGCTGGCTTCCGCCGGCTACGAGATATGCTGCGCCGACGCGGTCGACGGCGCCCTCTCCCTGTTGGGCCAACAGCAATTCGCGCTCGCCATTCTTGACGACCCGCTCCCGTGCTCGACCCAGCATCAGCTCGTCCGGCTGCTCAAGGAAGAATACCGGCTCCCCTTCGTCGTTCTTACCACCTGCGACGATTCGGCCTGCATGAATACGGCCATTACCGAGGGCGCCCTTGCCTACCTCTTCAAGCCCCTCGATCTGAGCCAGCTGCTGCCCATGATCGCCACCGCCGTGGCCCGTGGCACTGACCTCCAGTCCCTGCGCGACACCCGCGACCAATTGCAGAACGCCCTCAATCAGGAACGGGACATCAGCATCGCCACCGGCATGGTGATGGTCCTGCTCAACCTGGATCGGGCCGCCGCCTTCGACCACCTTCGCCGTCAGGCCCGATCCAGCCGACGAAAACTCGGCGATGTTGCCCACGAGCTGATCGACAATCGCGGCGCAAGTCTGAAGACATGAGTTCTTGCCGCTGAGAACCGACGATACCGCTCCGCCGCCGCTACAGCAGCCGGCAGCAGCGCGCGGCGTTCCAGTACACTGAACGCCGTTCCCACTTCGTCCGCCCCCATGTCCGAACTCTGGTCCGCCCTCCGCCCCCGGCTTGAACACCTGACCAACCCCCTTCCCCTGGCCGAACTACAGATGGCCGACCGCCATCGGGACGAGATCGCCCCGCAGCTCCTCGCCGAGCTCGATGCCCTTGTCGGCGACCCCACCCCGGCCCAGGCCGACGGCTACGTGCTGCACCTGTACGCCATGCTGCTGCTGGCCCGCTGGCGCGACAGCCGCGCCTACCGCCCCCTCGCCGAACTCGGCCACCTGGACGCCAGCCGGGTGGACACCCTCTTCGGCCAGCTGGTCCATGACACCTATGGCCGTGCCCTGGCGTCCACCTGCGACGGGGATCTGGCCCCCCTCAAATGCCTTGCCGACGACGACTCCGCCAGCCTGTGGGCCCGCGCTGCGGCGCTCGAAGGCATGGCCCTCGCGGCCCTTGAAGGGCGATGCAGCCGCACCCCGGTCATCGATTTCCTGGCGGACTTCGGCACCCGCGAAGCCCAGGCCCTCAGCGAAGACCCCGAGCACAACAGCGACTTCCCCCTGCTTGATCCCGTCGTCATCCACCTGGCGGACCTCGGCGCCACCGAGCACCTGCCCCTGATCCGCGAATGGTTCGCCGCCGGACTGATCGACGAAAGCTACGTGGACGCCACCGAACTCGACCAGGACATCCACCGCAGCCCGGCCGCAGCCCTCGCGGCGGTACGCGAGGCCGGCCATGGGCTGATCGACGACCTGGCGCCGGAGATTGCCATGTGGCCTCACATCCATCACATGCCCCCGCTGGAACTCCCCCCCATCCCGCTCGGCACCCTGCGCGAACCCATCGTCCGCGACGGCGACAAGGTGGGCCGCAATGACCCCTGCCCGTGCGGCAGCGGACGCAAGTACAAGAAGTGTCACGGCGCCAATTGACCCTCGACCGACGCCACTGACAGCCGGGCGTCAGGCCAGTCTGACGCCGCCCGCACCCCGCCCTGCCATCCGGTCGACGCATTCCGTCGGCTATCATGGCGCCCTCGCAACAGAAAGTAGCCGCCATGACCGACACCGCTCCTGAAGTCCCCGCCGTTGCACCCGAAACCCGCTCCGGT
>JAEUNV010000635.1 GCA_016790385.1 Zoogloea sp. | reverse complement strand
CATCGCTGGGGGCGCGGAGGCATTCACTGGCGAATCGGTATCGGTCGCTGACCCGGCTGTTTTCCCGACCGGAGTCAGAACAGGTTCAGCTGCGGCCCCCGGGCCGGGGGGCGGAAGGCCTCGGTGTTGAGCGGGCGCCGGTTGCTGTTCAGTTGAAGCCGGCTGCAAATTTTCTGCATGCGCTGACGGTAAAGTTCGGCATAGACACCCTGGCCCCGCATGCGGTGGCCAAAACGGCTGTCGTTCAGCCGGCCCCCGCGCAGCTGGCGCAGAAGGCTGAGCACGTGATTCGCGCGGTCGGGGAAGTGGCTATGCAGCCAATCCTCGAACAGTGCTTTCAGTTCGTGGGGCAGACGCAACAGCACGAAGCCGGCGGTGTCGGCACCGGCCTCCCGTGCGGCGCTCAGCACGCGCTCCAGTTCATGATCATTCAATGCCGGAATCAATGGGGCGAAGAGCACGCCGACCGGCACGCCAGCCCGATGCAGGGTCTCCATGGCGGCCAGGCGCCGCGCAGGCGACGCCGCCCGGGGTTCGAGCTTGCGGGCGAGGGGCGGGTCGAGGGTGGTGATGGAAAACATCACCTGCACCAGGCCGTCCCGGGCCATGTCCGCCAGCAGATCCACGTCCCGCTCGATGAGCGCCGACTTGGTGACGATGGAGACCGGATGCCGGGTTTCGGCCAGCACTTCGAGCAGGCCCCGGCTGAGGCCCAGCCGTCGCTCGACGGGCTGCCAGCCGTCCGTGCTGATGCCCAGGGCAATGGGCGAGCAGCGATATCCGGGGGCCGCCAGCTCCTTGCGCAGGATTTCCGGTGCATCGGGCTTCCAGACGATCTTTGTCTCGAAATCGAGCCCGGGGGACAAGCCCAGATAGGCATGCCCAGGTCGTGCAAAGCAATAGCTGCAACCATGCTCGCAGCCCCTGTAGGGGTTGATGGACTGGGTGAAGGGGACATCCGGCGACTGGTTGCGCACGATCACCGAGCGGGCCTGGTCAAGGATGAGCGTGGTGGTGGGGTCTTTGCCCGACTCTGCCGTGGGCGCGGCGGCGTCCGCCCAGCCGTCATCACACGCACCCCGCTGCCATTCGGTGAAGCGGTTGTCGGGGTTCAGGCGGCTGCCACGGCCGCGGGGTGGGGCGGGAGGGGTCATCGGGTGTTAATGTATAAAAATACAGTATATCCCGGCCGTCGCAATCATGACTTCGGCAGCGCGTTTCTTTACGCCTTTTTTATGGAAGCGGTGCAACAATTTTCCTGCGCCGCCACTCGCTGAATCACCCGGAGTTGCCATGTTGTCGTCCATCCTGTTGTCGGAAGATCCGCTTTTCCCGCCGTGGCGAGGATACGGTCTGGCCGTGCTCGGCTGCGGCGCGGTGGCGGCGGTACTGTGGCCCTTCAGCGACCAGCTGGATCTGCCCAATACGGTGATGTGTTTCCTGCTGGCCGTGGTGGTGGTGGCGGTGTGGGCCGGGCGCGGGCCGGCGGTGCTGGCCTCCGTGCTCAGCGTGGCCTTGTTCGATTTTCTTTTTGTGCCGCCCCACTTCTCCTTCGCGGTCAGTCATTCCCCCCATGTGTTCACTTTTGCGGTGATGCTTACGGTGTCCCTGATTGTCGGGCAGCTCACCGCCGGTCTGCGCGCCCAGGCCCGGGATGCGGCGCGCCGGGAACGGGTGGCGCGGGGGCTGTATGGTCTGGCGCGGGAGCTGGCGGGGGCGATGGGCGTGGAGCAGGTGGATGAATCGGTGGCGCGTTTTCTGCAGGAGCAGTGGAACGCCCCGTGCTGCCTGCTGTTGCCCACCGTCGACGAGCAACTCCAGGCGGTGGGCGGGCGTGGCGGCATGGTGTCCGCGGTGGATGCGGGTCTGCTGCGGCAGACCCGTGATGGCCAGCGTCCCCTGACGCTGCTCGCAGCCGATGGAAGCGGGTCTCATGTGCATGTCCTGCCGCTGGTCGGCGCAACTCGAAACCGTGGCGTACTGCTTGTCTTGCTACCGGGTGAGCACAGCATCGGGCCACTGCTGGAGGCCTTGGCTGCGCTGGTGAGCACGGCCGTGGAGCGCCTGCATTTTGTGGAGGTGGCCCAGGTCGCCCAGTTGGAGACGGTGGCGGAGCGCCTGCGCAGCTCCATCCTGTCGACCCTGTCCCACGATGTGCGCACGCCGCTGACGGCGCTCTACGGGCTGGCCGATTCCCTGGTGGTGGGGCCACCGCCCCTGCCCGATGAGGTCCGGGACATCGCCGAGGCCATCCGCGACCAGGCCCTGCGGGTCAACGGTATGGTTGGTAAGCTCCTCGACATGGCCCGCCTGAAAACGGGGCCTGTCAGCCTGCGCAAGGAATGGCAGCCGGTGGAGGAGGTGGTGGGGGCCAGCCTGAAGCTGCTCGGAAGCGCCCTTGAGGGGCATCCGGTCAGGGTGCTGGGGCTGGTGGAGCTGCCGCTGCTCGAGTTCGATGCGGTGCTGATCGAGCGGGTGTTGTGCAATCTCTTCGAAAATGCCGCCAAGTACTCGCCGCCAGGCACCCCCATCCTCCTTGACGCGGAGCTTGGCCCGGAGATGGCGGAGCTGCGGGTGCGCAGTGGTGGCAGCGGCTTTCCCCCCGACAAACTGGAAAAGGTGTTCGACCTGTTCGAGCGGGGCGAGGCCGAGACGGCGGTTGAGGGGATGGGCATCGGGCTGGCCATCTGCCGTTCCATTGTCGAGGCGCATGGCGGTTCCATCCGCGCCTTCAATCCACCGGGGGGTGGGGGCTGCGTGGCCTTCTGCCTGCCCAGGGGCACTCCGCCACCCGTCGAGTCCGAGGCCCTTCCGCTGGATGGGGAGGAAGGATGAAGGATGCGATGATCCTGCTCATCGAGGATGAGCGTCAGATCCGGCGCTTCGTGCGCAGTGCCCTGGAGAAGGAGGGCTTGCGGGTGCGTGAGGCGGA
>JAEUNV010000623.1 GCA_016790385.1 Zoogloea sp. | reverse complement strand
TGCGGTGGCGGAGGGCTCCGCCGCCTGCACGGTCTGGACGTTGGGAACGCCGAGAAGGGCGAGTGCAGCGGCAAGGGCTAGCGTGCGATGGTGTTTCATGGAGGTCTCCAGAAGGGAACTCACTGCGCCGGGTTTCGAAATAAACCCCCGGCCGGCCTCGGTACATCAGAGCATGCTAATTTTCGCGCGGTAGTGGGATGGGTGTGGGGCGAATGCGAGAAACCCTGATTCAGGTCAATCAATTGCCCGCGATGACAGCGCCGGGGACCGCCACATTGAGCGCGCGTCCCCGCCAGATACGATCATTCCAGCGTCGAGATGTAGCTTGAGACGGCTTTGACCTCCAGTTCGGTGAGCTTGGAGGCGATCGAGTGCATCACCGCGTTGTCGTTGTTGCGTTCGCGGCTGTTGAACTGCTTGAGCTGGTTTTCGAGGTAGAGGGGTTGTTGTCCGGCAAGGCGGGGCAATTGTGGTGTGCCGTAGCCCTTGGGGCCATGGCAGGAGGTGCACGAGGCGACGCCGGAGTACTGGTTGCCCTTGGTGAAGATGTAGCGCCCTACCGCCGCCAGATCGGTGTCCGCGTGGCTGCTGTGGCTGGGCTTCTTTTGTTCGAAGAAGGTGCCCAGCGCCTTCATCTCCTCGGTCGTGAGGTCGGCAGCCATGCCAGACATGGTGTCGCTCTTGCGCTTGCCGGACTTGAAGTCAGAAAGCTGCTTGGCAATGTATTCGGCGTGCTGCCCTGCCAGTCGCGGATACAGCGCCGATGCTGCTTCACCTTCCATGCCGTGGCACAAAAAACAGCGCCCCCCGACGATTTCCTCCGCACGCTTCAGGTCGGCTGCCTGTGTCGCAACAGGCAGGGCCATCAACAGCGTCAGGCCTGCGGAAACGAGTCTCCCTTTCATGCTTCTCTCCTCTTTGTTATGTTGAGCGGAGAGAAGCCTATCAGAATTCGTTAATACACTGAATTGCGACCGGATTTTCAGTCTTCAGTGTTTGCGGCCGAGCCCGCCCAGAAGGAAAGCGATCGGGCGCTGGCTCTTTTGAGGAATGGCATTGCCTTCGCTTTCACCCTCACTGCCAGTAACGGAGAGCTTGTCTTTCTGCTGATAAGGCTTGCTGAAGTCGAACCCGTCGGCAGCGATATGGGACGGCTGACGGCTGCGCGAGGGGCGTTCGGAACGTTCCGGGCGGTCGCTGCGCTTGCGGCGTTCGCCGCCTGGAGCGGCGGCTGCCGCCGGGGCAGCGTCGGCAGGCCGGGAGGGCGCAGCGGTGCGTCGGCGACGGCTGCCATCCGCATCAAAGAAGTCGGGCTCCGGATCATAGCCGGGGACGATCTCCTGACGGATCTCGAGCTTGATCAGCTTCTGGATATCAGCAAGGCGATGGCGCTCTTCCGAGCTGACCAGGGAGACTGCTTTGCCAGACTTGCCGGCACGGCCGGTGCGGCCGATGCGGTGGACGTAATCTTCGGCGGTGTGGGGCAGTTCGAAGTTGATGACCGAGGGCAGGTCTTCGATGTCGAGGCCGCGGGCGGCCACGTCGGTGGCCACCAGCACGCGGACCTTGCCGGATTTGAAGTTCTCCAGCGTCTCGGTGCGGGCCTGCTGAGTCTTGTCGCCGTGGATGGCGTCGGCCGAGATGCCGTGGCGCTCCAGGAAGTGGGCAAGCCGACTGCACGCGAACTTGGTGTCCACGAAGACCAGCACCTGGTTGGCTTCGTCTTCGTGGCGCACGATGTGGGCCAGCAGGTTGCGCTTGAGGCCGCTGGAAACCGGATGGACGATGTGGGTGATGGTCTCGCTGACCATGTTGCGGCGGGCCACCTCGATCAGTTGCGGGTTCTTCAGCATCTGGTCGGCGAGCTTCTTGATCTCGTCCGAAAAGGTGGCGGAGAACAGCAGGCTCTGGCGATTGGCCGGCAGCAGGGCGAGGATGCGACGGATGTCCGGGATGAAACCCATGTCGAGCATGCGGTCGGCTTCGTCGAGGATCAGGAATTCGACCTGACCGAGGGCGATGGTCTTTTGCTGAACGTGATCGAGCAGGCGGCCCGGCGTTGCCACCACGATCTCGATGCCGCGGCGCAGTTCCTGGATCTGCGGGTTCATGTCGACCCCGCCATAAATACAGGTGCTGCGCAGGGGCAGGTGCTTCGAGTACATCTTGACGGACTCATACACCTGCATGGCCAGCTCCCGCGTCGGTGCCAGGATGAGCGCACGTACCGGGTGGCGGGCAGGGCTGGTCGAACTGCTGGCGTGACGGGCCAGCCGGTTGAGCAGCGGCAGGGTGAAGCCGGCGGTCTTGCCTGTGCCCGTCTGGGCGCCGCCCATCACGTCATGCCCGGCGAGAACGACCGGAATGGCCTGACGCTGGATGGGTGTGGGTTCGGTGTAGCCCGCTTCGGTAACGGCCCGCAGGATTTCAGGAATGAGTCCGAGTTCGGAGAACGACATGGATGTGATCACGATCTGGGTGCGGCAGATTTAGTGCACTGCACCATTTAAATAGTCCAGCATTATACATCGCGGCGCCATCAGCGCCGTGTGAGATAGCAGGTGACCTCTTCCCGGTCGTGGTAAAGGTGCTTGATTCTCAATATGTATTTGATGTTTCCGGCACGCATGCGCTGATCGATCAGGGCGCGGCAGCGCTCGATCTCGTCGTGGCGGCGCTTCATGGGCAGTTTGAGATTGAAGATGCTCCGGCGGCAGCGCCCGCTGGCGACCCATTCGGCCATGAGTGGCGCGATCCGGGAGGGCTGCTCCACCATGTCGCACACCATCCATTCGACGGGCTTGCGTGGCTTCCAGCTGAAGCCATCGACCCGTAGATGTTCAAGCAGGCCGGTGGCTGCCAGAGAAGGGGCCATGGGGCCGTTGTCGATGGCTGTCACGCGCAGTCCGCGGCTTATCAGCTGCCAGGTCCAGCCGCCGGGCGAGGCGCCCAGATCCACCGCGAGCAGGCCGGGGCGCAGGCTCGCTTTCTGTTCTTCCGGGGTCAGAAGGCTCAAGATGGCTTCGGCCAGCTTCAAGGTCGAACGGCTGGGCGCTTCTCCGGGCATGCGCAGCCGGGGGATGCCCATGGGCCAGGCCGAAGCCTCGCTGCCCAGGCTCAGGCCGAGGAGCGCGCGTTTCGAATCGGGGAGAAACACATGCAACCGGGGCAGATGCGGAGAGTCGCCGCGCAGCAGGCCGGCCTTGCTCAGTGCATCTTCGAGCACAGGAGCGAAGCGGCGCAGGAAGCCGGATTGCTGCTTGCCTTCGTTGGTGTCGGGCGTTTCGAAAAGGACGGCAGAGAAGCGCTCCCCCAGTCCAGCGATGGCTTTTATCAGCGGGCTCAGGCGGTCTTTGTCGGGAAGATCCTCCACGTGAGCCGCCAACTGAAAACCCTGCCTGGAAAAGACGAGTCGGGACAGGTCGAAACGGCGCCTGAGTTCGTCACGGGGAACCGGGGTGTCCAGTTGAAAAAGGGTGAAGCCGCTGTTCATCACTTCCACGATGCCGCCGTCAAGGCGAGCGGCGCGGGCGGCGGCGTGAAGTTCGAGACTGGCGTCAGGCTCGAAGCCGGGGCGGCACTGGACGAAAATGCCGAGGGAAAGGCAGGGGGTAGGCGCGGGCTGCATGGGATCGAAGCGGAAGGGCGTGGTGGGTGTGTAGAATCTCGGCAACGCACCTTCCCGCCAATAGCTACGCGCGGTGGCCTGCCTGGCCGGCATGATACCCGATCGTGGCCGGCAGCCTCGGCCGCCGGGCCGTGACCGCGCAGAGGGGCGCCCCGTCTATACATCCATCCGGAGGTCGCTCATGGAGTTTCGCAAGCTTGGGGCCAGCGAGTTGCGGGTGTCGTCCGTCTGTCTGGGGACGATGACCTTCGGGCAGCAGAACTCGGAGGCCGAGGCACATGCGCAGCTGGACGCGGCGTTTGCCCGCGGCGTGAATTTCATCGACGCGGCGGAGATGTACCCGGTTCCCGCACGCGCCGACACCTACGGGCGGACGGAAGCCATCGTTGGGTCGTGGCTGCGGCGTAGGCCCCGGGACAGCGTGGTGGTTGCGACCAAGGTTGCAGGGCCGGGGCGTAACATGGCCTGGATCCGCGGCGGCCCCTTGTCCCTCGATCGCAGCAATATCCGCGAGGCGGTCGAGGCGAGCCTGACCCGCCTGGGTACCGATTACATCGATCTCTACCAGCTCCACTGGCCGGCTCGCAATCAGCCGATGTTCGGCCAATGGCGTTTCGATCCTGGCAGCGAGCGCCCCGCGACGCCGATCGAGGCGCAGCTGGAGGCCCTTGCCGAGCTGGTGGCCGAAGGCAAGATCCGCTACGTGGGTTTGTCCAACGAGCATCCGTGGGGGCTCATGTCGTTTCTGCGGGCGGCTGATGCGCTGGGCCTGCCCCGCGTGGTCTCGGTGCAGAATGCCTTCAACCTGCTCAACCGGGTATTCGAGCAGTCGATGGCTGAGGTGTGCTTTCGAGAGCAGGTCAGCCTGCTACCTTACTCAGTGCTTGGTTTCGGACATCTGAGTGGCAAGTATCTTGGTGATCCCGGGGCGCAGGGGCGTATCTCCCTCTTCCCTGCATTCGGTCAGCGTTATGACAAGCCCGGCGTCAGGCCGGCGGTGGCGGCCTACGCGGCCCTGGCCCGGCGCCACGGGATGACCCCCGCGGAGATGGCCATTGCTTTCGTGGCACACCAGCCCTTGGTCGGTAGCGTCATTCTGGGTGCCACTTCGGTTGCACAGCTGGACGCAAATCTGGACGCCTGCGAGCGCCGGATTGATGCCCGCATCCTGGAGGAAATTGACGCGATTCACCTTCAGTTCTCCAGCCCGGCGCCGTAATTGCATGTTGGCTGTGAAAAAGTGCAGAGATTGGTAATGCGTGTTCGGAGGGTGTGTTGAAGGAAATCGTGGCGGTGCAGGATCTCTGCGGAGGCATGTTTGTTTCGGAGCTTGACCGCCCGTGGCTTGAGTCGCCCTTCATGCTTCAAGGCTTCCTCATCGAGGACGAGGCGACCCTTGCGCAGATCAGGCAGCTTTGCCGTTTCGTGTATGTGGATCGGGCCCGTTCGATCGGCAGCGCCTGGCGTGCTGCGCCTGTGGCGCCGGAAGCCGCCGGCGCAGACCGCACGCCTTCCGATCTCGGCACTTTCGTGGTCAAGCCCGAGTTGCGACGGCAGCCACTGGATTTTTTTGCCTTGCTCAAGTCGCTACGGGGGCTGAAAGGCAACGCGGGGACGCCCACCGTTGGGGAGAGTGGTGCTACCGAGCCCTGGCTGCGGATCTATCCCGACATGCCGGCGGCGCGGAAACCGGGGGTTGCAGAACCCGGCCCGGAGAGGCGTGGTACAGCCTCTTCCACCGCCCAGCCGCTGGTAACAACCTACAACAACCCGGCTTCCGCCTCTTCCTCCGCCCAGCGGACGGGCGATGAGGCTGTCAAGGGCTCGTCCGGCTTGCCTTCCGGCATGCGCTTCGTCGAACAGACGACATCCCTCGACGCGGAGATTGTGGCCGCTCTTCCGCTGGTGACCCGTGCCCAGACACTGCTCGCCGAGATCGCCAGGGACGTGCAGAGCAACCTCAATCCAGATCTGGAGCGTCTGCGCGGTGTGGTTTCAGAAATGGTGCTCAGTGTCATCCGCAATCCGGATGCGCTGCTGTGGCTTCTACGTCTCAAGCGGACCGATCAGTACAGCTACGATCATTCCCTTGATGTCGCCGCCCATGTGATGATCTTCGGACGGGCCCTGGGGCTTGGCGAGGATTCGATCACCACCCTTGGCATGGCCGGACTGCTGCAGGATATCGGCAAGTTGCGCCTCCCGCCCCGCCTGCTCCACAAGATCGGCGCCCTTTCCCCCCGCGAGTACGAAATATTCAAGACCCATGTGGATTTCTCCTTGCAGATTCTCTCCGTGTGCCCCCATGCCACACCCCCGATGCTGGAGATCATCGCCCGCCATCACGAGCGCTGTGACGGCAGCGGTTACCCGGCGGGGTTGAAGGGGGACGACGTTGGGCTGATGGCGGAGATCGCCGGGGTCTGCGATGTGTATTGCGCCATGACCCGGGAGCGCCCCTACGGCGCCGCGGTGAGTTCCCAGAACGCCCTGGATTCCGTCAGGGGGCTGCGGGGCAAGCGTTTTTCGGTCAGCATCGTCGACCAATTTGTTCAGTGCATCGGCCTCTATCCCGTCGGTACGCTGGTTGAGCTTAATTCCGGTGAGGTGGCCGTGGTGGTGTCCCAGAACCGCATCCGTCGCCTGAAGCCGCGCGTGATGATCCTGCTCGGGCCGGACAAAAAGCCCAACGCCTACCCCCAGACCCTCGACCTCCTTTACGATCCGTCCTGCGCCACCGGAGAGCCCTACGAGATCGTCCGCGCCCTGCCACCCGGTGCTTTCGGGGTGGAACCATCGGCCTACTACCTCGCATGAACACCTCGGCGCCGCATCCTGTGCGCTCCCTCTACCCGGTCATTGACGAGGACACGCTCGCGCGCCTCCTGTTGCGCTATCGGGTTGGCCAGAGCGAGCAGGCGGCGGTGCGCGCCTTTGGCCGCATCATCAGTTCGAGGGTTCTGGCGGACGCGCTGCTGTCGCGTTTCGACCTTGCCGAGGCCGCGGTGGGGGTCGAGCCCTCCCTGCGGGCCTTTTGCATCGAGCTGGCGCGGATCACCGAGTGGGATTTCACCCCGGCTTGGCCGATCCGGATGGTGGAGCTGTGGTCGGAGTGCTACCTGAGTGGCGCCGTTGCCGAGTTCCCCTTCGTCGCCATCGAGGCGCTGCTGGCGTCCTGCCAGCAGAATCTGTTCAGCGACAGGGCCATGGTTCATCGACTGGAACTCGACATTCTGACCGCTCTTGTGCGCCTGGGCTGGTGCCTGGGGGGGTTGCTGTCCGAGGTGTCCATCGATCACGAGCATGCGTTTCGCCTGGATGCTGA
>JAEUNV010000558.1 GCA_016790385.1 Zoogloea sp. | reverse complement strand
TGCATATCATCCGTCAGATCATTGAACGCGCCTGGAAACCCCTGCCATGAAGCTCGTCGTCTCGCTTACCAGCCCCTACGCCCGCAAGATCCGCATCGCCCTGGCCGAGAAGGGCCTTCCCTTCACCCTCGAAGTGGACATCCCCTGGCTGCCGGATACCTCCGTGCCCTCCTACAACCCCCTGGGAAAGGTGCCGGCCCTGGTCTCCGACGACGGTGAGGTCTGGTACGACTCCCCGGTGATCGCCCTTTACCTCGAAACCCTCGGCGGCGTTCCCCTGATGCCGGCCGAACGCGTTGCCTGCCTGCCGGTACGGCAGACGGAGGCGCTCGCCGACGGCATCTCCGACGCGGCGGTGGCTGTCTTCCTGGAGAGCCGCCGCCCGCCCGAACAGCAGGATGCCGCAAGCATTGAACGCCAGCTCACCAAGATCCATCGCGGTCTGGCCGCCCTCGAGGAGCGCCTGGTGCAGCGCAAGGGTTTTGGCGGCAGCACCATCAACATCGGTGACATTGCCGTGGGCTGCACGCTCGGCTACCTCGACTTCCGTTTTGCCCACCTGCACTGGCGCAGCACCCACGCCACCCTCGCCGCTTGGGCCGCCGATCTGATGGCCCGGCCGTCCTTCGTCGACACCACCCCTCCGCCGGCCTGATGCCCCTCGAGATCAGCGGCCTCGTCAAACGCTACGGCGCCGGCGCCGATGCGCGCGAGGTGGTGCGCGGTCTCGACCTGAAACTGCAGCGGGGCGAATGCTTTGCGCTGCTCGGCCCCAACGGCGCAGGCAAGACCACCACCCTGCGCTGCGCCCTCGGTCTGACGTCGGCCAGCAGCGGGCATATCCGCCTGTGCGGCCTGCCGGTGCCCGAGCAGGCCCGCGAAGCCCGCGCGCGGGTGGGTGTCGTGCCGCAGACGGACAGCCTCGACCCGGATTTCACCTGCGCCGAGAACCTCATCGTGTTTGCCGGCTACTTCGGCATCCGTGAAAGCGAAATCCGCCCACGGGTGCCCGAACTGCTGGCCTTTGCGGGCCTGGAGGGCAAGGAGACGGCGCGCATCCAGTCCCTGTCCGGCGGCATGAAGCGGCGCCTCACCCTCGCCCGTGCCCTGGTCAACCGCCCCGAACTGCTGGTCCTGGACGAGCCCACCACCGGCCTGGACCCCCAGGCCCGACACCTGATCTGGGAACGCCTGCGCCGGCTCACCGCCGAAGGCACCACCATCCTGCTGACCACCCACTTCATGGACGAGGCCGAGCGGCTTGCCCATCGCCTGGCCATTCTCGACACGGGCCGCCTTCTCGCCCAGGGCAGCCCGCGGGACGTCATCGCCGCCCATATCGAACCCCAGGTGGTTGAAGTGTTCGGCGAATGGAATGCCGGGGGCAAGGCGGACGGTTCCGGTGCCGCCGCCTGGGCCGCCGCCCACGCCGGCGCCCTCAGTCGCCGCTGCGAGATCAGCGGCGAAACGGCCTTTTGCTACACCGACGATGCCGCCCCCCTGCTGGCGCATCTGGCCCACCAGCCCGGGCTGCGCACCCTGCACCGCCCGGCCAACCTGGAAGACGTCTTCCTCAAGCTCACCGGCAGGGAGCTGCGGGATTGACCCTCGCAAAGCACCCGCCACCGCCGCCGGGCGGGGGCAGCCACAATAGACAGCCACGAGTGGGCCACCTATCCTGATCCCATGCCACAGGGCTTTTCCCCCTTCCCGGTCACCCTCGACTGCGCCGCGATCCTCGAACGGCTGCCGATCGCCCTCGCCCTTGTCGATGCCGACAACGGACGCTTCATCACCGCCAACGAGGCCTTTCGCGAGTCATTCGGCAACCCCCGCGACAGCTTCACCCACTGGTGGCAGGCGGTGCACCGCCCGTCCTCATCGGCTTCCGGCACGGCAAGCGCGCCGACGGCACCTGACAGCTCCACCCGGGAGAGCATCGAGTCCGACATGTACGGAATCGACGGCAGCCCCCGCCACATGCGCACCCAGGTCCGCCCTTACGGCAACCACCTCCTCATATGCCTGACTGACCTTACCGACAGCGACAATCGGCAGGATCTGCTGCGCCAGGCCCTGGCGGAGATGGAAACCCGCTCCATCACCGACCCCTTGACCGGGCTGCTGACCCGCCGCCGACTCGAAGAGGCGTCCCTGAGCGAGATGCACCGCTTCCGCCGCTTCGGCCACCCGATCTCCCTGATCATCGCCGACATCGACCACTTCAAGCTCATCAACGACTCCTTCGGCCATCCGGTGGGTGATGAGGTGCTGGTG
>JAEUNV010000528.1 GCA_016790385.1 Zoogloea sp. | reverse complement strand
GGATTCCGGGCGGGTCTGCTTGATGATGTCGCGGATACGGCCGTCTTTCCAGGTTTCCAGCACCCCTGAGAGGAGATCCTGGCGATCTTTGAAATGCCAGTAAAAGCTGCCCTTCGTGACGTTCAGGCGTTTGGCCAGGACTTCGACGCGCACCCCGGTGACGCCTTCGTCCGCGAGGGTGTCGAGGGCCGTCTGGATCCAGGTTTCGCGGTCAAGCTGGGCGCGGGGCGTTTTTTCCATACGGCGTCGTATTGACTGTTTGAGCGCCATACGCTACCGTATGGAAAGTGACAAAGCAAGGCGGCCTGTGAGAAGCTGGCACCTGCTGTACCGAACTGCCATCCGCGCGTTGCCGCGCCGTGGATCGGGGTCGGAGAACAGGTTTGCGGGCGGGGCTCCTGGTGGGGGGCTGGCATCGGTCGCGAGCCCATAAAACTGGTGGAGATAATCCAATTTAAGGAGCGCAGCATTGAAGATTCTGGTTCCCGTTAAACGTGTGGTCGATTACAACGTCAAGGTCCGGGTGAAGAGTGACGGCACCGGCGTGGATATCGCTAACGTCAAGATGTCCATGAACCCCTTTGACGAGATCGCTGTCGAGGAGGCCGTGCGCCTGAAGGAGGCCGGTGTGGCCACCGAAGTGGTTGCCGTCTCCTGCGGTGTCCTTGCCTGCCAGGAAACCCTGCGCACGGCCATGGCGATTGGTGCCGACCGTGGCATCCTGGTCGAGACCGACGCCGAGTTGCAGCCCCTGGCGGTGGCCAAGCTGCTCAAGGCGCTCTGTGACAAGGAGCAGCCCCAGGTGGTGATCTGCGGCAAGCAGGCCATTGATGACGATGCCAATCAGACTGGCCAGATGCTCTCGGCACTGATGGGGTGGCCCCAGGCCACCTTCGCTTCCAAGGTGGCGGTCAGCGCGGGCAAGGCGACCGTGACCCGCGAGATCGACGGCGGCCTCGAAACCCTCGAGATCGCCCTGCCGGCCGTGGTCACGACGGATCTGCGCCTCAATGAGCCGCGCTATGCGACGCTGCCGAACATCATGAAAGCCAAGAAGAAGCCCCTTGATACCGTCAAGCCGGCTGATCTGGGAGTGGATGTGACTCCCCGTCTGACGACCCTGAAAGTCGTCGAACCGCCGAAGCGCAGCGCCGGGGTGATGGTGACCGATGTGGGCCAGCTGGTGGACAAACTCAAGAACGAAGCGAAGGTGCTGTGATGACGGTTCTGGTGATTGCCGAACACGACAATGCGACCCTGAAGGGCGCAACCCTCAATACGGTCACTGCCGCGGGGCGGTTGGGGGGCGACATTGCCCTTCTGCTGGTGGGCTCCGGCGCGGGCGCTGCGGCTGAAGCCGCCGCCAAACTGGCGGGCGTGGCCAAGGTTCTGCTGGCGGATTCCGTCGCGTTTGCCGATCAGTCCGCCGAGAACGTGGCGGCGCAGGTCGTCTCCGTTGTAAGTGCGTCGGGTGGTTCGATCACCCATGTGCTGGCTCCCGCCACCACCTTTGGCAAGAACGTGCTGCCCCGCGTCGCGGCATTGCTGGATGTGGCGCAGATCTCCGAGATCGTTGCCATCGAGTCCGCCGACACCTTCGTGCGCCCCATCTATGCCGGTAACGCCCTGGCCACGGTCAAATCCGCCGATCCGGTCAAGGTCATCACGGTGCGTACCACGGCCTTCGAAGCCGCCGGGGAGGGTGGTTCCGCCGCCGTCGAGCAGATCGCACCGGTGGCCGATTCCGGCCTCTCGAAGCTGCTGGGCCGCGAACTGACCAAATCCGCCCGTCCGGAGCTGGGGGCCGCCAAGATCATCGTGTCCGGCGGCCGCGGCATGGGTAGCGGCGAAAACTACCGGGCCGTGCTGGAACCCCTGGCCGACAAGCTGGGTGCGGCCCTCGGTGCCAGCCGTGCGGCGGTGGACGCGGGATACGTGCCGAACGACTACCAGGTGGGGCAGACCGGCAAGATCGTCGCGCCGCAGCTCTACGTGGCGGTGGGCATCTCCGGTGCCATCCAGCATCTGGCCGGCATGAAGGATTCCAAGGTGATCGTGGCGATCAACAAGGATCCCGAAGCGCCGATCTTCCAGGTGGCGGACTACGGGCTGGTGGCCGACCTGTTCGAGGCGGTTCCCCAATTGACCGCTTCGGTCTGATCGAGCTAAGCGACCCCCGGGGCGGGTTCGAGTGAACTTCCAGCCCGATCTTTTCTCCGGAGTCTGGCATGTCTTTGCCGTCCTCTGCGGGTTGGGGGTCGCGGTCTGGATCGGGCGGACCGCGCCCTGGCGCCGCCTGCTCGATGGGCATCAGCTCAACGCCGTCCTCGGCGCAGCCGTCATCCTGACCCTGCTGTGGAGCCTCAATGCGGGTGTTTACCCTGGATTGAACCTCCACCTGCTGGGTGCAATGGCGGCAACCCTGATCTTCGGCCCCCAGTTGGCTCTGGTTGTTCTTGGCCTCGCCCTGGCGGGCGTGACCCTGAACGGCAGCGTCGAATGGGGCGCCTACCCGATCAACTTCCTGGTGATGGGCGTCATCCCGGTTGCCTTCGGCAGCCTCTACTTCACGCTCATCGAGCGCTGGCTGCCGCGGCACTTTTTTGTCTATATATTTGTCAATGCCTTCATCGGCGCCGCAGTGATCGTCCTGCTCCAGGGCCTCGTCGCGTCGCTGGCCCTCTTTGCCGCCGGCGCTTACCCGGCGGACAAGCTGTTGTCCGAGTATCTGCCTTTCTTCCTGCTGCTGGGCTTCGCTGAAGCCTGGCTGTCTGGCATGGCACTGACCCTGCTGGTCGTGTATTGCCCCGAATGGGTTGCGAGCTTTGACGACAGCCGTTATCTGAAGAACAAGTAAGCCGGCCGGCAGGTCGTAAAACCTAAAACAACATTCTGTGGAGAAAAAATCAATGAGCAGTTACAACGCACCAATCCGTGACATGCAATTCGTCCTGCGCGAACTGGCCGATCTCGAGGCCGTCTCGGCCCTTCCGGGCTGCGAGGACGCCACTTCCGATCTGGTCGATGCCATCCTTGAAGAAGCCAACAAGTTCGCCAGTGGCGTGATTGCCCCCCTCAACTGGACCGGTGACCAGGAAGGTGCCACCTGGGACAACGGCGAGGTGCGGACCGCCACCGGCTGGAAGGAGGCTTACACGCAGTTCGCCGAGGCCGGCTGGACCGCGCTGGC
>JAEUNV010000505.1 GCA_016790385.1 Zoogloea sp. | reverse complement strand
AGGACTCGCAGATCTCGTTGCACCAGCGAAGACAGATTTTCGAAGGCCTCGACAGGCATGAAGCCGATGTCGGCATCGCCGCGGAGCAGGGCTTTGGCCACCTGGATATAGGTTTCACGGCGAAGTTCTGTGGTGTTGGCGGCATCGAGGTTGGCCGGCTCGAGAAGGATGCGCCCGATGGTATTGACGCAGGGATCGTCCGCGAACGCGATGCGACTCCCGGCGGCGAGATCCGGCAAGGCCTGCGCCGGACTTTCTGCCGCGACGACGATGACCATTTCGTCGGGCTTGCCCTCAGGGCGCGCAATCGCACGGAAGCCCTGTTCCCGCACGAGGAGCGATGCGTCGAAGGGGTTGGCGTAGATCATGTCCACCGCACCCGCCGCGATGGCCTGACGCTGGGCACCGAAATCGCTGTGGAGTTCGAGGTGGATGGGCAGGGTCAGGCTGCGCTGCATCCAGGTGTTGAAGATGTACCAGTCGGAGATGCGCTCATTGGGAAAGCTCGGACTCACCGTGAAGTTGAAGGCCATGGTCAGCGCATTTCCCGATAGGACGTTTCAGCCGCGGCAACCTTGTCTCGCGAGGGCTCGCGCCGCACCGAGGTGTAGCCGACGATCTCTCCGGCACGGATGTTGGGGACGACCGTGGCATACACCCAGTAGTGACCACCATCCTTGCGCAGGTTTTTGACGTAGCCGTTCCATTGTCGTCCGGACTGAACGGTGTTCCAGAGATCCCGAAATGCGGCAGAGGGCATGTCGGGATGGCGCAGGATGCAATGGGGTTGGCCGATCAGTTCGGAGGCGGAATACCCGGACATGTCTACAAAAGAAGCATTGCACTGGGTGATGACACCGCGCGTGTCAGTACGGGACACGATGAGCTTGCCGCGGGGATAAGGCGTTTCGATACCGCTTACGTAAACCTGACGCCGGGTTCCGTCAGCGAAGACGAGGAGGTGTGCGGTACAGCGCTCATTGAAGGCGATCATGTCCTCCATGACCGGGAGCCCCGTCAGCCCAGAATGCGGCCGATGGCGTCGGCGGCCCGGCGGACGTCGAGGAACACCAGACCGAGCTTGGCATTGGGCTTGGCCATCACCGTGAGCACGGCATCCGCGCCCGCCTGAACCATCAGAACGTAGCCCTTTTCGCCCTTGATCAGGACCTGATCGAGGTTACCCCGGGAGAGTTCGCGTGCAGTACGGTCGCCCAGGGAAAGCATGGCTGCGCTCATCGCCCCAACCCGGTCTTCGTCCACGGTATTGGGCAGCAGCGCGGCCATCATCAGGCCGTCGGACGAAATGATGGCCGAGGCCTCGATATCCGCGGACGTCCCGTTGAGGTCGTTGAGAACGGTTTGAAGCATGTTGGAGCGCATCGTGCTTTACCTCGGAGATAAATGGGCAGAATGGAGTTTTCCTGGCGACCCGTAGCCACGGGGGTCATTGTGCCGCGTGGCAGGCTGGCCCGCGCGTCGCGGGTGATGTTCGCCTGTCATTATTTCACACTCGTGCGCTGGTTTCGTGCTGGAAGGCGCCTGCGTGTGTTGTTCCTGGATGCGCGGCAGCAGGTAGAATCCACCACGGATTGCCTTTCTGGATGGAGTAGCACCATGGATTTCGACAAGGAAGTGGATGCGCGCGGCCTGAACTGCCCGTTGCCCATCCTTCGTGCCAAGAAGGCATTGGCTGAGATGCAGCCGGGTCAGGTACTGCATGTGCTGGCGACGGATCCCGGTTCGTCCAAGGACTTTGCGGCATTTGCCCGGCAGACCGGGAATGAGCTGGTTTCCCAGGC
>JAEUNV010000491.1 GCA_016790385.1 Zoogloea sp. | reverse complement strand
TTCGTTCCCATCCTGGAAGAGATCGGACTGATCAGCCAGGTGGGTACCTGGGTGCTGCGCACCGCCTGTGCCCAGATCGCCGCCTGGAAGGCGGCCGGTCTGCCAGCGCTTCGCCTGGCCGTCAATGTTTCGGCCCACCAGTTCCGCCAGCGCAACCTTCCCGATCTGATTGCCGGGCATCTGACGGAAAATGGGCTGGTCCCTTCCGATCTGGAGGTGGAACTGACCGAGAGCATCCTGATGGAGGACAGCGAGCAGAGCCGCGAGATCCTTTCCCGCCTCGGTGCCATGGGCATCCACCTGGCGATCGATGACTTCGGCACCGGCCATTCCTCGCTGGCTTACCTGAAGCGCTTCAATGTCCACACCCTCAAGATCGACCGTTCCTTCGTCCGCGATCTGCCGGACGACCCGGACGACAGTGCGATTGCCACAGCCGTGGTCAAGCTCGCCGCGAGCCTGAAGATCCGGGTCGTCGCGGAAGGCGTCGAAACCCGTGAGCAGGCGGAGTTTCTGCGTGAAATGGGGTGCGACGAAATGCAGGGCTATCTGCTCAGCGCGCCGCTGCCGGCGGAGGCGTTTCCGGCATGGCTGGTCGAGTTGAGCCAGCCGGCCCCGGTGGAGTCAGCCTGACTCGGGGCCCGCACCCAACCCGCAGGCACCGGGTGCCAGGGGCGTGAGCCGGCGCCTTTACATAGTTTGCCCATCCGTTAACGGCACTTGACGGGGTTCGCCCCGAAAATCCGCCCCATCGTGCTGGCGCTCCATCCGGGAGGGCCCACGCCAAACGGAGTCATCGTGAATACTTCCAGCCCATTGTGGAAAAAGCGTCTCGTCCTCGGCGCACTGGCTGCGATCCTGCCCCTGTCCGCTGTGGCCGATGGCCGTCATTCGGCGTCTTCCATGCACGGACGTTGCGACGGGCCGCCGCCCGTGGGGAACGTCGCCATGTATCCGCATCATGAGATGGGGCGGCCGGGCATGATGCCGCAGCTCCCCTTCCTTCATCGAATTGAATTGAGTGAAGCGCAGCAGGACAAGGTCTTTGAGTTGATGACCGCCAACCTGCCCGCCGAGCGGGCCAAGGCCAAGCTTGCCCGCAAGTCCATGGACGATCTGCGCAAGCTGGGTGCGGCCGATGCCTTTGATCCCGTCAAAGCGCGGGAACTGGCGGCCGCCCACAGTCAGGCCATGGCGGATCTGCTGGTGATGCGGGCAGAGACCGAGGCCAAAGTGCGCGCGCTGCTCACAACCGAGCAGCGCGGCAAGCTCAATGCCGCCGAAGGTGAGGGCGGCGGGCATTGCACTCCGTCCCGGCGCTCGTAGCCATGCGAAGCCCGCAGGGCCGCGTGCGCCGGGCCTTGCGGGCCTAGGGCAGATCGAAGCGATCCAAGTGCATCACCTTCGTCCAGGCGGCCACGAAGTCGTGGACGAAGCGCTGCTCTGCGTCATTGCTGGCATAGACTTCGGCAAGGGCGCGGAGTTGGGAATTGGAGCCGAAGACCAGATCGACAAGCGTGCCGGTCCACTTCAACTCACCTGTGCTTCGATCGCGCCCTTCCAGGATGCCCTCCGCGGTGGCGGATCTTTGCCACCGGGTGCCCATGTCGAGGAGATTCACGAAAAAGTCGTTGCTCAAGGTTTCCGGGCGCTGTGTGAAGACACCGTGGGCTGAATGGTCGAAGTTGGCGTTCAGCGCACGCATGCCACCGATCAGGACGGTCATCTCGGGTGCGCTCAGGGTGAGCAGCTGGGCACGATCCACGAGCATCTCGGCCGCTAGCGCTTCCTGGCCGCTGCGGACGTAGTTGCGGAAGCCGTCGGCCATGGGCTCGAGCACGGCGAACGCGGCCACGTCGGTCTGCTCCTGAAGGGCATCCGTGCGGCCGGGCACAAAAGGAATCACCACGTCGTGACCGCCCTTCCTGGCCGCGGCTTCGACGGCGGCGCAGCCGCCCAGCACGATCAGGTCGGCCAGGGAGATTTTCTTGCCATCGGTCTGCGTGTCATTGAAGCCCTTGCGGATGGCTTCGAGCCTGGTCAGCACTTCGGCCAGCTCGGCGGGTTGATTGACCGCCCAGTCCTTCTGCGGCGCGAGGCGCAGGCGCGCGCCATTGGCGCCGCCACGCTTGTCGCTGCCGCGGAAGGTGGCGGCCGATGCCCAGGCCGTGGTGACGAGCTGCGGAATCGACAGGCCCGAAGCGAGCAGCGTGGCCTTCAGGGCTTCCATGTCCTGTGCGTTGACCAGCGGATGATCCACGGCCGGAACCGGGTCCTGCCAGATCAGTTGTTCGGCCGGAACAAGCGGGCCGAGGTAGCGGGAAAGGGGCCCCATGTCCCGATGGGTGAGCTTGAACCAGGCGCGGGCGAAGGCGTCGGCGAACTCCTCGGGGTGCTCCAGGAAGCGCCGGGAGATCTTCTCGTAGGCGGGGTCGAAGCGTAGCGCGAGGTCGGTGGTCAGCATGGACGGTGCGTGGCGCCGGCTCGGGTCGTGGGCATCTGGAACGGTGCCTGCCCCCATGCCATGCTTCGGCGTCCATTGGTGTGCGCCGGCCGGGCTCTTCGTGAGTTCCCATTCATAGCCGAACAGGTTCCAGAAGAAGTTGTTGCTCCAACGGGTGGGGGTCGTCGTCCAGGTGACTTCCAGGCCACTGCTGATGGTGTCGGCGCCTTTGCCGCTGCCAAAGCTGCTTTCCCAGCCCAGCCCCTGCGCTTCAATGCCCGCCGCTTCCGGCTCGGCACCCACGTGCTTCGTGTCGCCGGCGCCGTGGGTCTTGCCGAAGGTATGGCCGCCGGCGATCAGCGCCACGGTTTCTTCGTCGTCCATGGCCATGCGGGCGAAGGTTTCGCGAATGTCCCGCGCCGCGGCCAGCGGGTCGGGGTTGCCGCCGGGGCCCTCCGGGTTCACGTAGATGAGCCCCATCTGCACGGCGGCGAGCGGGTTCACGAGCTCGCGTTCGCCCGCGTGGCGCTGGTCGTCAAGCCAGGTCTTTTCCTGGCCCCAGTAGATGTCCTCCTCCGGCTCCCAGATGTCCTCGCGACCGCCGGCAAACCCGAAGGTCTTGAAGCCCATGGATTCCAGGGCCACGTTGCCGGTCAGGATCATCAGGTCGGCCCACGAAATCTTCCGCCCGTATTTCTGCTTTATGGGCCACAAGAGTCGGCGCGCCTTGTCGAGGTTGACGTTGTCCGGCCAGCTGTTGAGGGGTGCGAAGCGCTGGTTGCCGGTGCCCGCGCCACCCCGTCCGTCGCTGATGCGGTAGGTGCCGGCGCTGTGCCAGGCCATGCGGACGAAAAGGGGGCCGTAGTGGCCGAAGTCCGCGGGCCACCAGGCCTGGGAGTCGGTCATCAATGCATGGAGATCCAGAACCACGGCTTCCAGATCGAGGCTCTTGAAGGCTTCGGCGTAGTCAAACGCGCCGCCCATGGGGTTGGACGCGGGTGAGTGCTGGTGAAGGATGCCGAGCTTGAGCTGTTTGGGCCACCAGTCGGCATTCGATGGGCCTCCGGCCGTGGTGTGCTTGCCCGCAAACGGGCATTGGGCGGGTGTTGTCATGGTGTTCTCCTCCGGTTGTGGATTGGGGCGTGTGATCCCAGTCTAGGGTTGTGGGGATGACGCATCCAATTGCATTTGATGATGCAGCTCATAGCGTCCGGGCACCCAGGAGCAGGGGAAGCGGGCGCTCCCGCCGGGGGACGAAAAGGCTCGTGGGGCTGACTCAGGGGGCCAGGCGCTGCCGTGTCCAGCCGCCATCGTCGGCGAGGCGGTAGGCAATCCGATCGTGGAGGCGGGAGCTGCGCCCCTGCCAGAATTCCCAGTAATCCGGCTTGAGGCGGTAGCCCCCCCAATGGGGAGGGCGGGGTGGGTTGAGGCCGAACTTGAGTCCGTATTCGGCGGCGCGCGCGACAATGGTGCCGCGGCCGGGAATGGGGCGGCTTTGCTCGGAGGCCCACGCACCGATGCGGTGGGTGAGGGGGCGGCTGGCGAAATAGGTGTCGGACTCTTCGTCAGACACCTTGTCGACCCGCCCTTCGATGCGCACCACGCGCTCCAGTTCGACCCAATGAAACTGCAATGCGGCGAAGGGGTGGGTTTCCAGTTCGCGGCCCTTGCGGCTGGTGTAGTTGGTGTACCAGACGATGCCGCGGCTGTCGTAGTCCTTGATCAGCACGACCCGGGTGGATGGCCGGCCATCGGTGCCGACTGTGGCGACAGTCATGGCGTTGGGCTCGGGCAGCTGCTGCGCCAGGGCTTCACCGAGCCAGATGCCGAACTGGGCCAGGGGGTCGGCGGCCACGTCGTCCACATCGAGGCTGCCGCGTTCGTAGGACTTGCGCAGATCGGCGAGCTTGGGGGCGTCGCTCATGGGAGGCGTTCCGGGTGGTTGCGATGTCAGCTCTGACCGTTGTTCAGGCCCAGGGTTTCGAACTCGCCGGCCGGAACCGCGCGCGAAAAAAGGAAGCCTTGGGCGTAGTCGCAGCCGATCTGGCGCAGCAGGTCGCGTTGCAGCTCGGTCTCGACGCCTTCGGCAACGACTTTGAGGCCGAGCTTGTGGGCCATCACGACGATGGCCTCGCAGAGGGCGAAGTCGGCGCTTTCGGGGGCCAGGTTGCGGGTGAAGGACTGGTCGATCTTGAGGATGTCGATGTCGAACTTCTTGAGGTAGGACAGGGACGAGTAGCCGGTGCCGAAATCGTCGATGGCCACGCCGATGCCGGCGTCGCGGAAACGCAGCAGGGTGTCCCGGATGCCCGGGTCGGTGCCCATCAGCAAGCCTTCGGTGATCTC
>JAEUNV010000478.1 GCA_016790385.1 Zoogloea sp. | reverse complement strand
CTGCGATTGCATGTGAGTCACCTCATCAAAAGAAAACTAAAACCCCCCTGACTGCAGACGGCGGACCGTCGGCAGGCTTCCGCGGAAGGATACGCCGCGATAAGGGCGACATTTTGACACAGATCAACTGGACTGCGCCCCTGACAGCCCGGAAGTGGTTGCACGGCGGGACTCTACACGAGATCGCGCCTGATGGAAGATCGGCTCGAAAGTCATCTGCGCACGCGCCAGAGGGAAGCGTTCTCGGACGCTCGAATGCCGCTCAGGAGAAGGATTCCCGCCTCACCACCACGCCATCGCCATAATGTCCGGATAGCAAGGCGCATTCATTCGGCACGAATCGCGAAGCACGAAAAATTGAAAACGGATAGCAAGAAGAGTGGTCCGAAATAAAGAGCAGCAAATCCGCAACACTCATCTCGGAAGGCGCAACGGATCTATTGTGACTAATAATTAAACACCCCATCATTCGCGGGCGACACTTCCGCTCATGCACTCTGTCACCACACAGGTGCTTGGTCTCATTCTCGTACAGATGCCCGAACGCACTCCTTGATCACTTAGGAGCCACGCGATCTCTCAGGACGGCGTCGAATCCCTCAATTCGGCCCACCACTACCATGCGGGCCCGTGCCCACAGGCCATCACACACAGAGAACTCGTCGTCACCAGGCCCGACGACATGAATGCGGGCGCCCGGGACCACCTTAGTTCGAAGCCCCCGGCGTGAGGATACGCTCGCATAGCTCGCTATATATATATGGCGCCCATGACCATGGGCGCGGCGAACCGTGGTGGACGGACGACCTCACCGAGGTTGCTGTGCCATGGTGTCAAACGATCCGTGCCAGCGGGAGACGACGCGCTTAGCGATGAAACGCTCGTCTTATATTCAATTTTTTTCGAAATCAAACTACCAACAATTCTGATTTTATTTAACTCCACGAGCAGCTATGCTTCCACCGTTGAGATCCCCAACCACAGGAGACACGAATGAAAACCTTTGCCCTCATGACGGCCGCGCTGGCCTTGGGCTTCACCTTGGTGACGAGTGACGCTGAAGCCGCCAAACGCTTTGGTGGCGGCAAGTCCTCGGGCATGCAACGGCAGGAAATGAGCCAGCCCAAGTCCCCCAACGCCACCCCGGGCACGCCCACTCAAACCCCGGGTGCCGCAGCGACGCCAGCCCGTTCTCAAGCTGCCGCCGGCGCACCAGCAGCGCAACCCAAGCGCTCCTGGATGGGCCCCCTGGCCGGTCTGGCAGCCGGTATCGGTCTGGCCGCACTGGCGTCCCACTTTGGATTCGGTGAAGAATTGGCTTCCATGATGATGATGGCCCTGATCGCCTTTGCCGTGATCGCGGTGATCGGCTTCTTCCTGCGCAAGCGCGCGGCAGCCAGCCAGCAGCCGGCCCTGGCCGGTGCCGGAGGCATGCAATACTCGGCTCATCAGGGTGACCACGAAAAGTCTCCTGCCTCTGCCACCCCGTCCTACGGCAGTGCGGCAGCCCCCGTGGCGACTGCCGCCGGGGCCGCTGCTGCTGCGGTCGGTACTATTCCGGCCGACTTCGATGCCGATGCCTTCGTGCGCAACGCGAAACTAAACTTCATCCGCCTCCAGGCTGCCAACGACGCCCGCAATCTCGAGGACATCCGCGAATACACCACGCCCGAGATGTTCGCCGAGATCAAGATGCACTGGATGGACGACGCCAGCGCCAACCAGAAGACGGACGTGGTCTCCCTCAACGCCGAGGTGGTGGACGTGACCGAAGAAGCGGATCGTTACATCGTCAGCGTTCGCTTCACCGGACTTTTGCGTGAAGACGCCAATGCGGCGCCCGAAGGCATTGACGAGATCTGGCACCTCACCAAGCCCCGCAATGGCAGCCGAGGCTGGTTGGTCGCCGGCATTCAGCAAAGCAACTGATCTCTCGGGTGGCGCGGTCGCCTCACGCGCACCCTCCAGTTCCCCCTGCCCCCCTGCACAAGCAATCTTCGTCGCAGGGGTTCTTTTTACGTAGCGGGCCAACCCGCGCCTAAGTCGCGCCGGTTGGCCCGCCTTCCTGAATCCCCACCACGCCACCACCCCCCATTGCCGCCAACCCCGACTTGGCCGCATCGGAAATGGCCAGCACGCAAGGGTGGGTGAGACGCCTTTCCACCGAAATCGCGTAATACTCGATACGCACCTCTTCGGCACGGCCAAGCACAATCAGATCGCCGGCTGCCAGCGTTTCCAGTTCAATGGCCGTCGGTACGACAAATGCTCCCACGCCGGCGCATCCAAAGGCGGTCATGAGGGCGGTGTCATCGAACTCTCCGACAATGCGCGGACGCAAACGCTTGCGATCAAGCCAGTCCTCAAACTTGCGCCGGATGGCCGAATCCTCACCAGGCAACAGCGTAGGCAACTCACCCATACACGCAGGAAAAGCCGGCACCTGCCCCCCGAGAAGGGAGCGCGCGGCGACGAAACTGAGGCCCGATTCCCCCAGCCGGTGGTTATAGGCACGCACGTCCACCGAGGGCGGAATCGGCGAATCCGCGATCACCAGGTCCAGCTTGTGGATGGCCAGCTCGGTGAGCAGACGGTCGAGACGCCATTCGCGGCAGATGATGCGCACCGGATCCGCCGGGTCCACAGCCGGGCGGAGCAGCCGGTAGGCAATTGACTTGGGCACCGCATCCGACACCCCCACCCGGAACTCCACCGGCCGCCCCTTGGGATAGTGGCGCAGCGCCTGCTCCAGCTCGGCGCTGAGGGAGAACATTTCGTCGGCGTACTCCATGGCCAGACGGCCTGCCGGCGTCAGTTCGAGGGCACGGCCATCCCGTGCGAACAATTGAGTGTCGAGGCTGTCTTCCAGGAGGCGGATCTGCCCGCTGATCGTTTGTGGGGTTACGTGGAGCGCCTCACCCGCTTTCACCACGCCACCGCTACGTGCCGTCTTCCAAAAATAAAAGAGGTGTTTGAGGTTCATTGCGCGACTCCGTCGAGGAAATGTAACGTTTCGAATATATCGAAACAATACTTCAGATAATGCGACTTTACCTGATTGATTGATACCAATATAGTAAGTACTCCGAAACACACAGGAGACAAAGATGGAAGTCCAGATCAAGGCCCGTGGCCTGCCCGCCGCCAAGAACCTGCGCAATCACGCCAGCCGCCGCATTCGTGCCGCCCTCGGCCGTTTCGGCCATGCGGTCCAAAGCGTCACGGTCCGTCTTTCCGACATCAATGGTCCCCGCGGTGGTGCGGACAAGCTGTGCCGCATCGTCATCCAGATGAAAAGCCGCTCAATCGTGATGGAAGAGCTCGGCAATGACATGCGTCGGGTGATTGACCGCCTCAGCGAGCGGGTCCAATTCAACGTGTCACGTCAGATGGAAAAAATCTCCCGGGTCAATCGTCAGCTCATGCAGCCGCCCGAGTTGATCCCCCTGCCCATCTGAACGATCTCCGCGCCCCGGCCTCCAGGCCGGGCGCGCCGTGAGGGGAGGCCTGACCTCCCCGTCGATTCCGGCTAAAATCGCGGCCCGAACGCCATCTGCGAGGCCAACTGCCCCGCCATGACCGCCATGCTGCGAATCTCCGAACTCCGCCTGCCCCTCGACCACCCCGCCGAGGCCCTGCCCGCCGCCATCGTTGCGCGCCTGGGCATTTCCGCCACTGACCTCACTAGCTTCACCGTCTTCAAACGAAGCTACGACGCGCGCAAGAACTCGAAGCTCACCTTCATCTATATTGTCGATGCCACGGCGAGCAATGAAGTCGCCATCCTCCAACGCCATGCCGGCGATCTTCACATCAAGCCGACGCCCGACATGGAATACCATTTTGTCGGCAAGGCGTCGCCCGCCCTTGAGCATCGCCCGGTGATCATCGGTTTTGGCCCCTGCGGTATCTTTGCCGCACTGATCCTGGCCCAGGCCGGCTTCAGGCCCATCGTGCTCGAACGCGGCAAGCCGGTCCGGGAACGCACCCAGGACACCTGGGGCCTGTGGCGCAGGAACACCCTTAACCCCGAATCCAACGTGCAGTTTGGCGAAGGCGGCGCGGGCACCTTTTCCGACGGCAAGCTCTACAGTCAGATCAAGGATCCGAAGCACTACGGCCGCAAGGTGCTCACCGAATTCGTCAAGGCCGGCGCGCCACCCGAAATCCTCTACGTCGCCAAACCCCACATCGGCACCTTCCGGCTCGTCGGCATGGTTGAGGCCATGCGCGCCGAGATCGAGCAACTGGGCGGCGAGATCCGTTTCCAGCAGCGGGTTACCGACATCCTGATCGAAAACGGCCATGTGCGTGGCGTGAAGACGGCCACTGGTGAAGAGATCCACACCAACCACGTGGTACTGGCCCTCGGCCACAGCGCCCGGGATACCTTTGAAATGCTGCACGAGCGCGGCGTGTTCATGGAGGCCAAGCCCTTCTCGGTGGGCTTCCGCATCGAACACCCCCAAAGCCTGATCGACAAGGCCCGCCTCGGCCCCCATGCCGGCCACCCGGAGCTGGGCGCGGCCGATTACAAGCTGGTGCACCATGCCTCCAATGGCCGCGCGGTATACAGTTTCTGCATGTGCCCGGGTGGCACCGTGGTGGCCGCCACCTCCGAGCCGAATCGCGTGGTCACCAATGGCATGAGCCAGTACTCCCGCAATGAGCGTAACGCCAATGCAGGCATCGTGGTCAGCATCACCCCGGAAGATTACCCCGGCGGCCCGCTCGCCGGGATCGCCTTCCAGCGCGAGCTGGAAAGTCGGGCCTTCGTGCTCGGAGGCGGCACCTACGAAGCTCCGGGCCAGCTCGTTGGCGACTTCCTGAAGGGTAAGGCATCCACGGCCCTGGGAAGCGTGGAGCCCTCATACAAACCGGGAGTCAAGCTGAGCGACCTGTCCACCGCCCTGCCCGACTACGCCATCAGCGCGATACGCGAAGCCCTGCCGGCCTTCGACCGGCAGATCCGCGGCTTCAACATGTACGACGCCGTACTCACCGGGGTCGAAACCCGCACTTCATCCCCCCTGCGCATCACCCGCGGAGAAGACTGCCAGAGTGTCAACGTGAAAGGCCTGTACCCGGCGGGCGAAGGGGCCGGCTACGCGGGAGGCATCCTGTCGGCGGGCGTGGACGGCATTCGCGTTGCGGAAGCCGTGACGGCCAGTCTGCTGGCCGAAGCCTGATTCCCCGCTGCGGCGGCCTCTCAACGCGCCACGAGACTGCGGAAACGACTTTCCCGACCCAGTACCAAACAGCCGAACTCGTCGAGAAGGGCCGGGGAGATGGTTTCGGGACGGAGGGTGAAGGTTGCGAAACCGAGCCGCTCTAGGTTGCGCGACTCCACCACGATCTCACCCTTCGCAAAATCGGCCCGCCACACCAACTGCACACCCACTTCATCCGCCACAACAAAGAGCCCGGACTCCACCTCCCGCATGCGGTTACGGCGCTCCTGGCACTCATATTTCATCCCCAGATCAAACAGCATCTGGCGCAGCCGCTCAACCGCCCCGCCGCTTCGCTCCAGGCTGCGCTGCCCTGGCCCGCGAAGGGTGAAACCCATGCTCACACGCTCGATGAAGCCCCCTTCACCGGTGGAACATGTGCGAAAGTCGGCGTAACCCTCCTCCCACGACAGGTTCTGGATCGGGTCGTCCGAATCGAGGAGGTGATAGCAACGCGCCACCCGGGGCTTCAGCACGTTCAATTGCGTGGTGAAATCACGCAGATAATCAAACACCGCACGCAGGGAAGCATCCAGGCGCTCACGCAGGCGCTCGGCCTCAAGGGTGGCCACGCTGGCCCCCCGTTGACGCACGGCAACCTCGTTGCGCAGCTGTTCGAGGAGCCCGCCGCGCGGCTGTTCGGGAAGGTCGGACGGAGCAGCCGGCAAGTTGGCTGAAGGAGGCTCCGGCGACTCGAAACCGCTGACCTCCGGAAAGCCCAGATCCCGCGCAGGAGCCGAAAAATCCACCGTGCTGCGACGAAGCCCGGTGTAGCGGGCATCGATTTTTTCCACCCGACGTCGCGCGGCTTCCAGATCAAAGGACGCGATATCCGCCAACAAAGCCGCCGCCTCCGCATCCAGAGACCGGGCCTCGGCGTCCTCCGCACCGGGGTGCTCAACAGAAGGCGGATCGGACGGGCGAGCGTGGGGTTTTGAAGACACAGCCATCGTCGGGAAGAAGAAAGGGCACAAAACTCGTCGCGGATCGGCATGTGCGCACGTCCGGGACACGGTCACCGCAATGACGATATTGTAATCATCTACGTGCGCTTGGGAACCCATCCTCATCGGATCCGACTCCGAACCTTGCTGTCGTGTGCCGCCCCCGTTAGACTCCGCAGCGTTTCGGGTGCCGACCCTGCGTCTGCGGGCAAGGTGAAACGGGAAGTCCGGTGACCTCAGCGAGCCTTTGCTCGCGGGCATTCCGGCGCAGTCCCCGCTGCTGTAAGCCTGACAACGCCTCCACACACGCCACTGGGCCTTTGGCCCGGGAAGGCCGGAGCGGGTTGCACGAAGGCGAGCCAGAAGACCGGCCCGACAACACTGGTTCAGCTGTGCCCCGGG
>JAEUNV010000476.1 GCA_016790385.1 Zoogloea sp. | reverse complement strand
CAAGCTCGGGTACATCGTCGGCGGCAACGCCGGGGGCGAGGAGTTCTTCCAGGCGGACTTCGGACATGAAGGGGCTCAGCGGAAGAGGGACAGGCTGTCGATGCGCCGGTCGATCTCGTCGCTCATGCGCTGGTAGGCCGGCGCGCCGATGCCGCCGAAGCGGCGCTGGAATTCGGCGGTCATCATGGATTCGGGCAGTCCGGTGATGGGGGGCAGCAAAGCCGCATCGCTCAAGCCCGCCGCCACGGCCGCGGCCAGCCGCTGGGGGTTGCTGACAGCCAGCTCGCCCAGGCGGGTGCCGGCCCGGTCGGCGGCCAGATCGGCAAAGGAGAAGCCGCTGCCGCCCCCGGCGTCGTCCACTTCCTTGCCCACGCCCACCGCGCTGGCCAGGGGTTCGCCGGCCCAGGCCGCCAGGGCTGCCGACACGATGAAGTGCTGGGCCAGGTCTTCGCGGCCGCGCAGGGTCAATGTGAGGGGGCGCGGACGGGGCCATCGGTTGGCCTCGGGCACGAGCTGGGCGATGTTGCGTCCGGACAGCTGGAAGGCGGTGACCAGCAGCACATGGCGGTAGGCGCGTCCCGGTTCCACGCCGGGGTTGCCGCTGCTGGCTTCCTGGAGCAGCGGCCCGAGCACCTCCGCGAGGGGCGCCTGGCGGCGCCCCGCGCCGGTACGATCCATCTGGGCGACCATGCGGGCGTGGGCCGCGGCGAGTTGCTCCCGCTCTTCCGGCGGCATCACCCGGGCGCGGGCGCTGTCGAGGATCTCGGGTTTCCAGGTATAGCGGATGCGCAGTTCGCCCGGCACGAAGGCGATGTGTTGCACGGTCTGGCGGAGCAGGGCGATGTCGGGGGCAAGGTCGGATCGGCCGATGGCGTGATCGAGCGCCATGCGGAACAGGGGGCCGGGGATGGGCACGCTGCCCACCCGAACCTTGTGGAACTCAAGGCCGTCAGGCCCCACCGCCACCCGCGCCCACAGGTTGAGGTAGCGGCCCAGGGGTGAGGGTGGAACGGCCAGGGTGTAGCGCAGGTCGGCCAGCCCCTCTTCAAGCACCACGGTGGCGTGGCCCCGCCGCAGGGTCAGGTTGACCAGGGTTTCCAGATCGGGGGCCTGGATACGGCTCTCCCGCTGGGTGCCGGGGCGCAGGCGGCGCGGGTCGTTGAGGCGGATGACCGTCTTGGCGCGACTGATGGCCGACGGCGACAGCACACCGTCGCCGGTGACCAGCGGTGTGTCCTGGACGGCCCGGAAGGCCAGCACGGTGACCCCCGCCAGCAGGAGCAGGATGACGGCCAGGAGGCCGACGAGCAGACGCTTCATCGCGGCTCCCGAGCTGACGGGCTCAGACGCCCTGCTTCAGGCTGGCCTGGATGAAGCCGTCCAAGTCGCCGTCGAGCACGGCCTGGGTGTTGCCGACTTCGTAGCTGGTACGCAGATCCTTGATGCGCGACTGGTCGAGCACGTAGGAGCGGATCTGGTGGCCCCAGCCGATGTCGCTCTTGGCGTCTTCGAGCTTCTGCTGTTCGCTCTGGCGCTTGCGCAGCTCGGCTTCGTAGAGGCGGGCGCGCAGCATGGAGAAGGCTTCATCCTTGTTGCGGTGCTGGGAGCGATCGTTCTGGCACTGCACGACGATGCCCGACGGAATGTGGGTGATCCGCACGGCCGAGTCGGTCTTGTTGATGTGCTGGCCGCCCGCGCCCGAGGCGCGATAGGTGTCGATGCGAAGGTCGGCCGGGTTGATCTCGATCTCGATCGAATCGTCCACCTCGGGGAACACGAACACCGAAC
Organism: Zoogloea sp.; assembly: GCA_016790385.1. Classification (GTDB taxonomy): domain Bacteria; phylum Pseudomonadota; class Gammaproteobacteria; order Burkholderiales; family Rhodocyclaceae; genus Zoogloea. The sequence goes on along the minus strand of JAEUNV010000476.1, from coordinate 301 downwards.
AGAAGCTGGTGTGGCGCCGGGCGTTGGAGTCGAAGGGACTCTTGCGGACAAGACGGTGGATGCCGGTCTCGGTGCGCAGGAAGCCGTAGGCGTATTCACCGCCGACCTTGATGGTGGCGCTCTTGATGCCCGCCACTTCGCCCTCGGATTCCTCCAGCAACTCGACCTGGAAGCCCTTGCGTTCGCAGTAGCGCAGATACATGCGTTCAAGCATGCCGGCCCAGTCCTGGGCCTCGGTGCCGCCTGCGCCGGACTGGATTTCGATGAAGCAGGCGTTGCCGTCCATCGGGTTGTTGAACAT
>JAEUNV010000401.1 GCA_016790385.1 Zoogloea sp. | reverse complement strand
TGCATCACCTGGATGAAACCCTGCCCTTCGTCGCCGAGCATCATCTCGGCGGGCACGCGCACCCCGTCGAAGAAGATCGAGCCGCGCCCCACCGGCCGGGTGCCGATGTCGTCAAAAGCCGTGCGGGTGATGCCCGGCAGGTCCATCGGCACCAGAAACGCGCTGATGCCCCGCGCCCCGTCCGACTCCAGCCCGGTGCGGGCAAACACCACCGCCACGTCGGCCTGGGTGGCCATTGAAATCGAGGTCTTTTCGCCGGAGAGGATGAAATCCTTGCCGTCGCGCACCGCCTTGAGCTTGAGGCGGGCCGCGTCGGAGCCGGCCGAGGGCTCGGTGAGGGCGATGGCGATCAGCTTGCGCCCGGTGATCACCTGATCCATCCACTCCCGGGCGATCTCGGGCCGGGCGTGGCTCGACACGATCTGGCCGCACAGGGAGGTGAGCAGATTGACGTAGGAGACGTTGAAGTCTCCGTAGGCGATCTGCTCCAGCAGCAGGCCGCTGGTCACGCAATCCACCCCCAGGCCACCAAATTGTTCGGGCAGCTCCGGGCCGAGGAAGCCCAGCTCCCCCATCTCCATCACCAGCTCCCGCTCCACACGCTCGGCCTTCTCCCGGGCCCGGTAGCCCGGTGCCAGACGATTCCTGGCAAAGCGGCTGGCCGATTCCACGAGTGCTTTCTGCTCGTCGGTCAGGCTGAAATCCATCGTCGATCCTTTCGGTTGGGAAGTGCGGCGGATTTTAGAAATTGCCGCCGATATCTGTCAATATATTTACACATATAAGCAGTTGTATTTTTCTATCGAAACTCGATGTGCGATAGAACATGTTTTAACTATTTAAAAAATAACATTTATTTAAATGTAAATTGCGCATCGCACAATTGCGAGCGCGCCGTGTGCGTGTCTGAAACGTAAACATGTTGACTTATATTTCGCAAATCGATACGTTCCGCATCGGCGTGGAAGGACACGTCGGACGTGGGAACGACACACAAGAGGAGCGAGACATGCAGAAGACAAGGAAGCACATGGGTGGCGCTGGGGCACGCCCCGGCCAGCGTTGGATGGGGGCTGCCCTGGCGGCCACCCTGCTGGCGGCGGGGCCGGTGATGGCCCAGCAGAAGATCAGCGATGACGTGGTGAAGATCGGTGTTCTCACCGACATGTCGGGGGCGTATTCGGATTTCACCGGCACCGGCGCGGTGATTGCGGCCCAGATGGCGGTGGAGGACTTTGCCCGGAGCGGTCAGGTGGCCGGCCGGAAGATTGAAGTGGTGAGCGCTGACCACCAGAACAAGGCCGACATCGGCGCCGAGAGGGCGCGCAACTGGTTCGACCGAGACAAGGTGGACACCATCGTCGAGCTGGTGACCACCAACGTTGCCCTGGCGGTGATGGATGTGGCCCAGCAGAAGAACCGGCTGGCGCTGGTTTCGGGCTCGGCATCCCTGGCCATCACGAACGAGCGCTGCAATGCCAACACCGTGCACTGGGTGTACGACAGCTACGGCCTCGCCTCCGGCACCGCCAAGGCGGTGATGAAGGAGGGCAAGAAAAACTGGTACTTCATCGCCGCCGACTACGCCGCGGGCGCCGCCATGACCAAGGATGCCAGCCAGGTGGTCACTGCCGGGGGCGGCAAGGTTGTGGGCGTCGCCCGCCATCCCTTCCCCAATGCCGACTTTTCGTCCTTCCTGCTGAGCGCCCAGGCCTCCAAGGCCGACGTGATCGCCCTGGCCAACGGTGGTCAGGACACCATCACCGCCATCAAGCAGGCGGCCGAGTTCGGCATTACCGGCTCACGCCAGAGCCTGGTGCCGATCGTGCTCTTCATCAACGACGTGCATGCGCTGGGCCTCAAGACCGCCCAGGGCCTGACCCTCACCGAAGGCTTCTACTGGAACCGCGACGCCAAGACCCGCGCCTGGTCGCGCCGCTTCTTCGAGCGCGCCAAGAAGATGCCGAGCATG
>JAEUNV010000377.1 GCA_016790385.1 Zoogloea sp. | reverse complement strand
CAAGGTCAATCAGCCGGACTTCGGCCAGATGACCTCCGGCATGGTCTTCAACGAAGGCGAGGCGATCCGCGTGGACAGCATGATCGCCCCCCGTGCCGAGGCCGAAGTGGCCTTCATCCTCAAGCACGACCTGGAAGGCCCCGGCGTCACCGCGGCCGACGTGCTGCGGGCCACCGAATGCGTGCTGCCCTGTTTCGAGATTGTCGATTCCCGCATCAAGGATTGGAAGATCAAGATCCAGGACACCGTTGCGGACAACGCCTCGTGCGGCGTGCTGACCCTCGGTGGCGTGCGCCGCAGCCCCCGCGATCTCGACCTTGCCCTGGCCGGCATGGTCCTGGAAAAGAACGGCGAGCTCATCAGTACCTCCACCGGTGCCGCCGTGCAGGGTTCTCCGGTGAACGCGGTGGCCTGGCTGGCCAACACCCTGGGCCGCCTGGGCATCGGCCTCAAGGCGGGGGAGGTGATCCTCTCCGGTTCCCAGTCGCCCCTCGTGCCGGTCAAGGCCGGCGACTCCCTCGTCTGCGCGGTGGGCGGCCTTGGCAGCACCTCGGTCCGCTTCATCTGACCCCAACCGGAAGACACAGCATGAACCTCGACAACGCCACCATCCTCAAGCTCGCCGAACACCTGGAGAGTGCCGAGCTGAAGGCCTACGACGTCACCAAGATCACTGACGACCACCCCGACATGGACTGGGATGACGCCTACGCCATCCAGGACGAGATCCGCCGCCGCAAGGAAGCCCGTGGCAACAAGACCGTCGGCCTCAAGGCCGGCCTCACATCCTTTGCCAAGATGAAACAGATGGGCGTCGACGTGCCCGTCTTCGGCTTTGTCAGCGACTACATGAGCAGCCCCGACGGCGCCGACATCAAGACGTCCGAGCTGATCCACCCCAAGGTTGAGGCTGAGATCTGCGTCGTCACCAAGGCGCCCCTGTCCGGCCCCGGCTGCCACCTGGGCGCGGTGATGGCCGCCATCGACTTTGTCGTGCCCGCCGTGGAGATCATCGATTCCCGCTACCGGGACTTCAAGTTCGATCTGAAGAGCGTGATTGCTGACAACACCTCGGCCTCGCGCTTCGTCGTCGGTGGCCGCCCGCGCAACCTGGACGCCCTGGACCTGCGCACCCTCGGCGTGGTAATGGAGAAGAACGGCGAGATCGTCGCCATGGCCGCGGGCGCCGCCGTGCTCGGCCACCCCCTGGCGGCGGTGGTGATGCTCGCCAACCACCTGGGTGCCCGGGGCCAGGAGATCCCCGCTGGCACCTTCATCATGACCGGTGGCGTCACCGAGGCCATCGCCGTCAAGGCCGGCGACAACGTGGCCGTGCGCTTCCAGGACCTGGGCACGGTGTCCATGCGCTTCGCCTGATTCACACCCACCATCCATCCCGAGAAGGCCGCCCCGGAGCGGCCCGGAGACCGAGAGAGGACATCCCATGGCAGCCAAGGAAGAAAAGACCAATCCCTTCACCCAGGAAACCGGGGTGATCCACCTGGGGGGCATCGATGCGATCGTGCGCCTGACCCTCGACCAGGTGCGCACCGATGCGCGCCGGGGGCTCAAGACCGGCATGTTCGTGTCGGGCTATCGGGGCTCGCCGGTGGGCATGCTAGACGCCGCCCTGATCCGGCAGCAGAAGCTGCTGCTCGAGAAGAACATCCATTTTGTGGATGGCATCAACGAAGACCTGGCCGCTACCGCCGTATGGGGCACCCAGATGCTGCACACCGTGGGCAAGCAGAAGCTCGATGGGGTTACCGGCCTGTGGTACGGCAAGGCGCCGGGGGTGGACCGCTCCGGCGACGCCCTCAAGCACGCCAACTACACGGGCATTGGCAAGAACGGTGGGGTGCTGGCCATCGCCGGCGACGACCCGAGCTGCAAGAGCTCGTCCCTGTGCAGTCAGTCCGAGCCCATGCTCTTTCACCTGGGCATTCCGTCCCTCTACCCGGGCAACGTCCAGGAGATCCTCGATCTGGGCCTGCACGGCTACCAGATGTCGCGTCTGGCCGGCGTGTGGATGGGCATGAAGATCGTCACCAACGTGGCCGATGGTTCGGGCAGCGCGCTGGTGTCCCCCGAGCGCCTCGACTTCATCACCCCCGACCTGGAGTTTGACGGCCAGCTGTTCACCCCGCGCATGAACCTGGGCATGAACGTGCGCGCCGACGCCCTGGAGATGGAGCAGTCCCTGTACACCCGGCGTCTGGA
>JAEUNV010000374.1 GCA_016790385.1 Zoogloea sp. | reverse complement strand
ATACCAGCGTTTCGACGTGGACCAGGAGGGCGTGGTCCTCAACAACAGCAGCCAGGGTGGGACGACCCTGCTGGGTGGGCGTGTGGCGGCCAACCCGAATCTGGCAGGCGGCGCTGGCGCCAGCGTGATCGTCAATGAGGTAGTGGCCCCGGGGGCGGCATCGCAGCTGACCGGGTCGATTGAAGTGTTTGGTGCTCCGGCCGCAGTCATTGTGGCCAATCCCAATGGTGTCACCTGCGCGGGCTGCGGCACGGTGAACAGTCCGCGCTTCACGCTTTCCACCGGCACGCCGGTGTGGCTGGATGGGCTGGGATCACCAGCCAGCTTCGCCGGTGCCTCGGGTGTCGGCTTCGATGTGCTTGGCGGGCAGGTGCGCGTTGAAGGGCATGGTCTGGAGGGAACCGTCGGTAAGGTCGAGCTGGTGGGCGGCTCGATCCAGCTGGATGGACCGGTGCGGGCCCACTACCTGAATCCCGAGCTTGCCGGCATCACCGTGCTGGCGGGGGCCGGGCGGGTGGCTGAGAAGGCTGGGCAGCTCGACAACCTCAGCCCGGGCCAGGCGGCCTCCGTTCCCCTTGGCAGCTTCGCCATCGACGGCACGGCCTTTGGTGCCATGAGCAGCAGTCAGATACGCATCGTGTCCACCGACCAGGGCGTCGGTGTGCGCATGGCCGGGCCCCTGCTCGCCGACAGCCAGGGGCTGGCGGTGCGCAGTGCCGGTGATCTCAGTGTGGGCGAGCTGGTGGCGCGTCAGTCCATCACCCTCGATGCCGCGGGCAATCTGAACATGCAGGGGGCCACGGCGGGCGGTGATGACCTTTCCGTCCATGCCGGGGGGCGGGTCAGCCTGAATGCGCCCAGCTCGGTGTCCGGGGCCGCGAGCCTGTCTGCAACGGATTCTGTGGACATTCTCGCCCCGTTGAGTGCGGGTGGGCGCGCCACGGTCAGCGCAGACCAGGTGCGTGTGGCGGCGGAGGTGGGCGCGAGCGACACACAGATCAATGCCCGTTCGCTGGTGCTGGGCGATGGCAGCCGGAATGTTCAGATCCTCGGCGATCTGAACCTGGCGGTCACCGGCGACCTGAAGACGCCAGGGCCCGTCGCTGTGAGCGGCAATACCCGTCTTGCTGCAAGTGGTTCGGTGGGCTTGGGCGGCGACGTGACCGTGGGGGGCAACCTCTCGGTGGATGCCGCTGCGGACATTCTCGCCACCGGCCGGCTGACTGCCGGCGGGCTGATGAACCTGCGCGCGGGCCAAGTCCTGAACATCGCCGGTGGGGTGTCGGCAGGCGCCCTTGACCTGGTTGCCGGCCGAGCGGTCTTTGGTGGCGATGTCGCGGTGATGGGGGACGGAAGCATTGTGGCAGGCAGCCTGGAGCTGCCGGATAGAGTTGAGGCGGGCGGAAGCCTGCGCGTCGACACTGCCGGTGACCTCCTCAGCACCGGGCGGGTGGTGGCGAATGGCGACCTGAGCCTGAGTGCGGGAGGGCGCCTTGCCCTTTCCCAAAGTGGCGCGGGTGGTCGGGCCGATCTGACGGCCCGGGGGGGCACGCTGTTCATGGGGCATCCCTTCGTGGCCGGGGGAACCGTACAACTGGCCGGGCGGGACGGGGTGGGTGCGGGTGTCGTCCAGTCAGGGGGCGATCTGGGCATTGTCAGTAGTGACGGCGCGGTGACAACGGGTGCGCTGTTCGCCCCGGGGGCTGTTTCGGTGAGCGCAGCCCAGGGGCTGCATGTCGGGGGGCCGCTTGCGGCGGGCGAGGGCGTGCATCTGCGTTCCGGAAGCGCGCTGCAAATTACCGGCAGCGTCGTGGCCGGTGCCGACCTCAGCCTGGGTGGCGCTTCGGTTCGGGTCGGCGAGGTGTTGGCTGCCGGGCAACTGGTGGTCGAGGCTGGGCAGATCGAGGCGGATTCCCTGGGCGCCGGCGGGGCACTTGCGCTCAGTGCGCTCACAGGCGTGAGCGTGACGGGCGCCGTGCTCTCCAACGGGCCGCTCAGTGTTGCCGTGCGCGAGGGCGCCATGACCGTGGGCGGTGCGCTTGCCTCCAATGAGGTGCTCGCAGCGACGGCGCAGGGCGATATCAGCGTGCTTGGCGGGGTGGGCAGCGGCGCAGCGGCAAACCTGCTCAGCCGCCAAGGGCGCATCACTGTGCAGGGCGGCGCGAGTGCCGCAGGCGGTCTGACCCTCGATGCCTCCAGGCAGCTCGATGTGGGCGGCGAGCTTGCCGCCCGCGGTCCTGTCGTCCTGCGCAGCGCCGCGGGAGGCATCAATCTTACGGGCGGCGTGACGGGGGCCGACAGTGTGTCGGTCGATGCCTGGGGGGACATACGCTTTTCCGGCGAGACGCGGGTGGGTGGGAGTCTGACCGTGGCAAGCGCGGCCGGAACCCTCGCCTTTGCACGGAACCTGGAGGCGGGTGGCGCTACGCGGCTGGAAGCGGCGCACGGCATTGACTTCGGCGGTGACAGCCGCTTCTTTGGCGCCCTGCGTGTCAATGCGCTCAGCGGGCCCATTTCCAGTCGGGGGCTCCTGTATTCAAGTGCCGACTTGGTGGTGGATACGCTGGGCAGTTTCATCAGCGAAGGGCGCATCGAGAGCCTGGGGTCGGTGTTGATCCGGGCGGGGCAATTGACCTTGAATGCGCGTGACGCCGGCGGTGTCTTCGCCAACGACGGCATCAGTCTGGCGGCCCGGGAAGCCGGCTACCTGGGTGCCTTCGGCGCCTTGCTGGCCCGCCGCACGATCACCCTCGAAGGCTCCCGGTTCGAGACCGGCGGGGAGGTGCTGTCCTCCCGGGGTGCCCTGACGTTTTCGGGTAACACCCTGGTTAACACCGGCCTTGTGGCGGCACAGGCCGTCATGGTGGACGGGCGGTTGGAGAACGGGGCAAGTGGCAGCGTGTCGGCGGATCTTGTCCAGATTGGCGGTGAGACCCGCAATGAGGGGCGGATCGGCGGCTCCGCCCTGCTGTTGAAGGGCGGGCTGGCCAATGCCGGGACGGTCGTGGGTGATCGGCTGGAGGTCTTCGGTGATCTGCGCAACGAGGGCAATCTTGGTGGCGGCTCCTTCCGCTTTGACGGTGGTCGACTGAATAACACCGGGCTGCTGGCGGCAGATTCCGTTGTTGTCGTGGCGAGCGGCGTCGACAACCGGGGGCTGCTCCATGGCGGCAATGTGGACCTGCTCGTGGGCGGCACCGTGGATAACCGCGGTGTCATCGAATCTGCGGGCGGCATGGCCGTCGTGGCCGACGCCCTGGGCAACAGCGGTTCTCTGCACGGGGGCGCGGTTGCGCATGTCCGGGTGACGCAGGGGCTGGTGAACGACGGGGGTCTTGTTTCGGCAGCCGAGGGCCTGAATGTCGTAACGGGAGCGTCGCTGAGCAACGTCTCGGGGCGCATCCTGGCCGGTGGCAACCTGGGTGTGCAGGTGGCCGGTGACCTTAGCGGTCTTGGCGTGATCGCCAGCAATGGGCATCTCCAGGTGAGGGCCGGGGGCGGGCTCGAACTGGCCGGAGGAGGCGCGGCGCGCAGCGCGGCCCTGTCTGCCGAGGGCGGCGCCCTGCGTGTCGGCAGCCCCTTCGTGGCCGGCGACGGATTGACCCTGATGGGGCAAACGGGTGTGACGTCCGACGTCCTGTCGGCCGGCGGCGGCCTCGATATTGCCGCCGGGGCAGGAAATATCGTCACGGGCAGCCTGGTGGCGTTGGGGCCGGTGCGTGTTGCCGGCTCGGGCACTGTCACGGTGCGTGGCCCCGTGGTGAGTGATGGGGCGGTGACCCTGAATGCGGGGGCCGGACTGGGCGTGGAGGGCGCGTTGGCGTCCGGTGGCGCTGCGACGCTCCTCGGCGAGGGTGTGCGCGTGGACGGGGCGGTCGTGGCGCAGGGCGTCCTGACGGCGGACGCTGGCGCGGCCGCGCTGGCGCTTGCAGGGGAATTGCGTTCCGGTGCAGGTGTGGTGCTGGGTGGGCGGCAGGTGTCGACCAGCGGCATCCTGACGGGCGGCACCATCGAGGTTCGTGCCGGGACGGGGGGCTTTGAGAACCCCGGTCGCCTGGTGGGCAATGCCGGCGTCAATGTGGTTTCGCTCGGCGATGTGCAGCAGCAAGGGGGCGTGGCGAGCCAGGGGAACGTGTCCCTGATGGCCGGGCGCGACATGAGCCTGTCGGGTGATGTGGAGGCAGGGGGGCGTCTGGGCCTGGGGGCTGCCGAGCGCATCCTTGCCACGGGTGCCTGGCGCTCGGCGGGTACCCTGGAAGCAACGGCGGGTCGGTCCCTCGATGTCGTGGGCGAGGTGCTTGGCGGCAGATCCGTCGATATGAAGGCGGACGCGGGCGCGCTGACTCTTGGTGGCCGCGTGGCGGCCAACGGTGCCTTGCGGCTGAAGGCGGGCGGTGCCCTTGTCACCGGTGCCGTCAGCGGCGGGCTCGAGAGGGGCGAGGGCTCCGTGATCGAGGCTGGTGCCGCGGTGGCCCTGGGCGAGGTGCTGGCGGGGGGCGATCTGCTTGCCCGGAGCGGTGGTGACTACCGGGTGGGCGGTGCCAGCGTGGTGCTTGGCAACCTGGATCTGGCCGCAGCCGGCGATGTGGATCACGCGGGTGCGGTGACGGTCGGTGGCGCGGCATCGGTGCAGGCGGGTGGCCGCCTTGCCCAGGGCGAAACCCGCATCCTTGGCAGGGGTGTGCTGACAAGCGTGGGCGGGCAGGCCTATGCAGGCGGCGTGTCGGCGGGCGGCCCTCTCGACATGCGGTCCGGCGCCGGGGTGGACGTGGCGGGCGCTGTGCTGACACCCGAAGCGCTCTCCATTGAAGGGGGCGCGGAAGGTATTCGGATTGCCGACCGACTGAGCACGGGCGGAAGCCTGACTGTGGCGGCCGACAGGGCGATCACAGTGGGCGGTGAGATGCTGACGCTCGGCGTGGCACAGGTGCGCAGCCGGCAGGATGGCATCCGCCTGCAAGGCCTCACTGCCGTGGAGGCGCTGAGCCTGGAGGCCGAGGGGGACATACGCCTCGGCGGCGATCTGGCGGCTGGCGGCGTGCTAGACGTGCGCTCGGCAACCGGGTCGGTGGTGTTCGAGCGCAGCCTGGGGGTGGCCGGTAGCGCCCATCTTGCGGTGGGTGGAGATCTTGTCTTCCTCGGTGATGCCCTGTTCCATGGCCCCCTGTCCGTGACCAGGGTGGCGCGCACCCTGGAAAGCCGGAGCCGTCTGCTGGTGGGCAGCGATCTCCGCTTCGACATTGCCGGAGACTTTATCAGCGAAGGCCTGCTGCAGAGCACCGGGAGCGTGCACATCGGCGCCCGCAACATCATCGCCAATGCGGATCGTCCGGGGGGCATTGTCGCCAATGGCGATATCGCCTTGGTTGCCAGCGATCAGGGGTCGCTGGGATCAGGGGCGAGTGTGGTGAGCAGTGGTGGCTCCGTGTACCTGTCGGCGAGTCATTTCCTCAACGCGGGTGAGGTGATCCCCGGCGGAGCGGGCTTTGTGTTCTCGGGGGGTGCCCTGCGCAATTCGGGGCGCATCGTGGCGGAGTCCGTCCGTGTGAACGGCGCGCTTACGAATGAGGGGCTTGTCTTCGGCGAAACGCTGGATGTCACCGGGTACGCGGACAACCGGGGTGTTCTTGCCGGGGGCACGCTGTCCTTCGACGGCGGGCTCGGCAATGGGGGCCTCGTCAGCGGCCGCAGCGTGAGCGCCTCCGCTACCGTGACCAATAACGGCGAACTCAGCGGCGACAGTGTCTCGCTCGCAGCTGGTGTGGTGGCCAACAGCGGCCTTGTGTCGGCCAACCGGCTGACGATCCGCGCCGCCGAGCTGTGGAACCCGGGCACCTTGAGTGCCGGCAGGCTTGACGTGCATACCCTGGGTGCCTTCAGCAACGGGGGGCGCGTCGCGGTCAGCGGAAATGCCGACATCCTTGCCGAAGGTGGATTCGTCAATCAGCTGGTCGAGGGGGCGCGTTGCGTCAATCCCGTGGTCTGCAACCCGCGGCCCGGCCAGCCGCCTCCCCCTCCACCCGACCCCGAGAAAGACTTCCGCTTCGTGCAGAGCCCCGCTGTGCTGGCGGTGGGCGGGCAACTCGATCTGGCCGGGGGGGCCGTAGATAACCGTGGCGTCATCCAGGCTGGGGGGATCCGCATGACCCTCGGGTCGGCAGCCCTGGTCAACATCCGCAGCGAGAACGACGTCCTCACCGAGGCCAACTTTGGCGCGGAGACGCCGACAACCAATACCGGTGTGATCGTCGCCGCCGAGGACTTCTCCGTTTCCGCCGGCTCGTTGCTCAACCGCGGCGGGCGGATTGCCACCGGGGGTGGGCTGGATGTCCGTGTTTCCGGTGTCCTGGAATCGGCCGCGGGCACCCGGGCCGGCCTGTCGCCCATGCTGGCGGGGCGCTATGTCACCCTCTCAGGCGGCGAGATCCGCAACGAGGGCCTGGTGCACGCCGCACAGGATCTTACCGCCCTCGCGCCGACCGGCAGTCTGATGAACCAGGGAACGCTGCTGGCCGACAATCGTCTCCGTGTCGTGGCCGGCACGGCCTTGATCAACGGCGACAAGGCCGCGCTGCTGGGTACACACGATGTCAGCCTCGAGAGCGCCCACGGTATCGACAACGCCGGCCTGATCTACGGCAACGGCGTGGCTGCCGAGCGGATCGACATCGACGCCGGAGAGGGTGCTTTCCGCAATGCCGGTACGGGCACCGTGCTGGCCGATGCCGCCCTCCACATCAAGGCCGCCGGCTATGCCAATGCCGGCACCGTTGCCTCCCGGGGCGACGCCCGACTGGAGGCGCGTTCCATCGTCTTCCGTCCGTCCAGCAGCCCCCTCGTGGCCTTCGGTGCCCTGCGTCTCGATGTGGCCGGAATCAGGGTCGACCTTGGTGAAACCTGGGTCAGCCCCGCGGTGGACACGATCTGGACTGGCACCCTGGTGAACACCGGGCAGGTGCTGCTGGGCGGCAATGCCAGCGGCAGTGTCGAAAACCTCGCGACGGGGAGCCAGACGCGGGCCGAAGAGCCCGATCTGAGCAGTGGCAGCTACCTGCTGCTCGGGCTGCCGGCGCTGGCCGGGGCCTACGTGGATCAGCACACCGACGTGGCAAGCCGCGCCCGGTTTGTGGTCAATGGCTTTTTCCAGGGCAGTCTTCGCAATGTGGCGTCGGACGCCCGGGTTGCCGGTATCTACACTTACAGCGCCGAGCACCTCGCCCAAACTGTCCGCTGGACCAACGCCGCGGGTGAATTCGAAGATACGGCCGCCCTGAGTCTGGCTCGCCTGGACGCACGCGGTGGTGCCTCCGCCATCACGCTGACGAGCCCTGACGCCGGGACCATTGTTGCGGCTGACCTCAGCCTGACGGGTGTCGATCTCACCCTCGGCGCTGGCGTCGACCCCACGGCCGCGCGGCAGGCGCTCGCGGCATCCCGCAGCAACCGGGTGGCGGCAACGACTCTCGGAAGCCTTCACGGTTCGGTGAATGCGTCGGGTGGCGCGCCGGATGCGGGCAGCACGGTGCAGCTTGCCGGCGTGCAAGGTGTTGGTGCGACGGCGCCGCTGGCGGCTTCGCCCACGGGCCCGGCCCACACCCCATTGCCAGGAACAACGGCCACGCCGCTCCAGGGCGGCAGCGTGCTTCAGGTGTCCGAGAGCCTCGTAGCCGGCAGTACGGCCGGCGCCGTCCTCCCCGCTGCCCAGGGTACGGTAACCCCGGGTCAGGCCGCTCCCGCCCCGGGCAATCTGGAGGCCCCCGCGGTATCCATCGACCCGGCCACTGCCCCGCTCGCAGGCGGAGGCGCGGAGTCCCCGCTGAAGACGCCGGCCACCCCGGCGAGCACCCTCCCTGCCGATGAAGCCGCCCGCTATGGCCTGGCCTTCCCGGACTGGGGCGCCTTCTCGGCTGCGCCCGGCACCCTCAAGGCCGACAACCTGGACCTCCTGCTCTCGGGCCGCTTCACCAACCGGAGCGCGTTCGAAGTCACTGACCGCCTGCTTATCCAGGCCGAAGGGGGCATCGACAACTTCGGCGCCTCCATCAAGGC
>JAEUNV010000320.1 GCA_016790385.1 Zoogloea sp. | reverse complement strand
GCCCACCTCCCGGTCGATGATGGCGAAGGAGTCGTGCTCGATGGCCCGGCCGGCGGCGGTGAGCTGTTCGGTGACGGTGTTGGGTGTCGTCATGGCGGACTCAGGCGTGGGCATGCCCGGCGTGGTGGTCGTGGTGGTGGTTGTGATCACAGCCGGTGTGACTGTGGTCGTGGAGGTGCTCGGCCTCGGCGGCCTGGCGATACTTGCAGCCGTCGCATTCGAGCAGCCCGCCCTCCGCCTTGCCGGCTTCGGTGGCTCGGGTGTCGAGCAGGTCGAACACCCCCTTGTCGAAACCGAAATGGCTGCCCAGGGCAAAGGCCGCTTGCGGGTGCTGGCTGCGCAGGCGCGCCACCTGGGCCTGGATGCGCTCCATCAACACGCCGGTGAACAGGTATACCGGGACGATGCAGATCTGCCCCATGCCCAGGCGCAGCTGGCGCTGGACGACTGTTTCCAGGCGCGGCCAGGTGACGCTGGTGAAGGCCAGGTCCACCAGCTCATGATGGTTGTCCTCGAAGAGCCAGCGGCTCATGCGCGCCAGCTCGCCGTTGGCGCCAGCGTCGGACGAGCCGCGGCCGAGCAGGATCACCCCGGTGGTCTGGGGGTCGGGCATGGCCAGGGACTGCATCAGATGGTCGAGCTGGGCCTGCAGCACGGCGAGGATCTCCCTGCCCATGCCCAGGTGGCGGGTGCACACGAATTCGACGGCAGGATGGCGCTGGCGGGCGGCGGCGATGGCTGCGGGCAGCTCCATCTTGACGTGGCCGGCGGCGGTGAGGATGAAGGGCAGCACGATGACCCGCCGGCTGCCGGCGGCAGCCAGGTCGAGGCCGGCGGGTACCAGCACCTCGGCGTATTCGATGAAGCACACCTCGATGCGCCAGTCCGGGTGACGGGCGCGCCATTCGGTGGCGAAATGCTGGATCTCGGCGTTGCCGTCCCGGTTCCGGGAGCCGTGGCCGACAAGGAGAAATGTGGTGTCGTTCATGCGGGGTTCTCCGGCGTGGATGCCTTGCGGAAGCGATGGCTGAAGGCCGGGTCGTAGAGGCGGGAGCGGGCCAGGTCGGGCCAGTCGGCGGCACCCAGGGCGGGGCTGGCGATGATCATGGCCTGGCTGGCGATCTTCTCGGCCTGACAGCGCCGCTTGATGTCGGCCAGGGTGCCGCGGACGATCTTCTCCTCGCCCGGCCAACTGGCCTTCTGCACCACCAGGATGGGCGAGTCCTCGGCCCAGCCGGCGGCGCGCAGGGCGCCCTGGACTTCGTGCAGCAGGGTGATGGACAGGAAGATGCACAGGGTGCTGCCGTGGGCGGCCAAGGCTTCCAGCTCCTCACCCGGGGGCATGGGGGTGCGCCCGGCCACGCGGGTGAGGATCACCGTCTGGGTGACCTCCGGCAGGGTCAGGCTCTCGCCGGCGGCGGCAGCCGAGGCCAAGGCCGACGACACGCCCGGTACCACCGCCCAGTCGATACCGGCCGCGGTGAGCGGTCGGCTCATCTCCACCAGCGCGCCGTACAGGCCGGGGTCACCGGTCTGAAGGCGCACCACACAGGCGTGGCGGGCGGACTTTTCGACGAGCCAGGCGTTCATCTCCTCCAGGGTCATGTCCTTCGAGTCGCGGATCTCGCAGCCGGGTGGGGTGAACAGGGTTGCCGCCTGATTGACCAGGGAGCCGGCAAAGAGCACGGCGCCGGCTGACGCCAGCAGGCGACGGCCCTTCACGGTGAGCAGCTCCGGATCACCCGGGCCGGCACCCACGAACCAGACCTTGCCGGCCATGGCTCAGCGGCTCCCGGGCAGGAGGGAGGGGCGCGGGAGCGTGCTGCCCTGGCTGCGGCCAAGGGTTTGCAGAAGGACCCGCGTGATCACCGCTTCGATGACGACGAGGGGGGCGTAGGACGAGGCAAAGGCCAGCCAGGCGGAGAGGGGCGTAGCCACTTCAGCGATGGCCAGCCAGAAGCCGACCATCAGGGTCACCCCGGCGTAGTAGGCCGCATCGCGCTTCATGATGCTGCCCGCGGACAGCGCGCCGGGATGCCGGCCGAAGCTGGCGTGGACCAGCACCAGGGGCAGGGCCAGGGACAGGAAGTTGATCCCCAGGTGGACGAGATCGGCGGGGTCGAAGACCAGGCCCTGGACGAGCAGGCCCATGGCGAAGCCGAACAGGGTGGGGATGAAACCCAGGCTCAGGTAGAGGGGCATGGCCCCCAGAAAATGCAGCTCCGACGGCCCGACCGGCATGTGGAAGGCCTGCATGGCCAGGGTGAAGAAGACCGCGGCCAGCAGGCTGCGCACGATCTGCGACGGTTGCTTAAGGAGATGGACCGACTGGCTGCCGATGAGGGCGATGGCGGCGGCGTTGGCGGCGAGGATCTTGGCACTGGCGACGTACCCCGGTTCGATGTGCATCTTGCTTTCCTTCGTTTGGATTGAACGAAGTGCGGCATGACGACGGGGGCGCGCAAAAGCGGAAAAACCAGGAAACGGACCGGCGGCCGGAAGGCCGGGCAGGCGCTGACGCGGTCGGGAAGGGTTCCGGAAACGGCGGGGAACGGATCGGACGCAGCGGAGCGGGCAAGCCCATCGGTCGGCTCTGCCCACACCCCGGGGCCAATACC
>JAEUNV010000260.1 GCA_016790385.1 Zoogloea sp. | reverse complement strand
CTTGGGTGTGTGGTGGCGGCAGTGATTGCGTTGCTCTGCCGTGGAATCGACCGGATTGTTTCGGCCTTAATCCCGCTATTTATTTTGCCACCATGAACGGAAGATTTGGAAAGTGTTTTTCATTTCAATTCATTCCAAAGCGACGGATACCAGCCCGGGTTTGAGAATCTGGAGGATGTCATGGGGGTGAACCCCGACGAGAAATCCTCTTCTTCCGCCATTGATATATATCAGGGGCAGGTCGAGGATGCTCTTCTCCATGAATACCGGGAGTGCCTTGCGCGTTCCGAAGGGTGAGGTTCCGCCGACAAGATATCCCGTGTGGCGCTGTGCCACGGCTGGATCGCAAGGGCTGATGTGCTTGTGTCCGGTTTGCCTGGCGAGTTCCTTGGTTGATACTTTTCGATCTCCATGCATCAATATGATCAGGGCCTGGCGCGATTCGTCCTCCATCACCAGGGTCTTAATGACCGAGTGCTCCGCGACATTCAATTCACGGGCAGACACCTTTGTGCCGCCGTGTTCCTCATAGGCGTAAAGATGGGTGGAAAAGGCCATGCGATGCTGGCGGAGGAAGCGGGTGGCCTGGGTTTCAGGTGCGGTCTGATCTGGGCGGGACATGGTGGCAGTGACAGAAGGAGAAATAGGCTGCATTTGGACGGAGCGCTTTCACGCCCCAGGTTGGAAGAGCCCCGGCTGAAATGGTTCATTACCGGAGGGGCGGGCGCTTTCGTGCTGCAATAGCCAGTGCTTTGCATTGAGCAGGTAACCGCCCCGTTCATGGGCGAAGCCGCCGGCGCCGTGCCGGGCAAGGACCCGATGGCAGGGAATGATCAATGGAAACGGATTGTCGCCGCAGGCCTGTCCTACGGCTCGGGGCGCGCTTTCCACATCCCTCGCGAGTTCGCCGTAGGTGAGCGTGCGTCCGCAGGGAATCCGACTGATGGCAGTCCAGACGCGACGGCGAAATTGGGTTCCCCGCAAAGCAAGCGGCAGCTCGAAGGGGGTGTCCGGATCGACGAGATAGCGCTGGAGTTGCCTCCAGGCCATTTCCGCAAGAGTGTTGTGAGGCCCGCCGACCGGATATTCGGCGGGCAGAAAAACGATTTCGTGGATGAATTCGCCCGAAACACGAACGCCTAGACGACCAAATGGGGCGGGCATGACGAGGGCAAAACCGGTGGTCGACATTGCCGGAGAAGCGGCGGCGGGCGAATACATGCTGGAATTCTGCGCTCGCCGCCAGCCTTGCGGCAAGCGTGTCAGCGCTTTCCCAGCAGGGCGTTCTTCAAGTCTTCGTCCACCGGTTTGTCGCCAATCCAGATGCGCAGGAGGGCCCGATAGAAATCCTCACCGGGAATATCCTTCCCGCGAGTTTCATTGCCGATGGAAAGCCGTGTGCCGCTGGCAGGCAGCCAGTCGATGCGTATCTGGGTGCCGCTGGGGGCGGTGCGCAGCCCAAGCAATGTGGTGCGGAATTCATCCAGGCGGCTTTGCAGGTTGGCAAGATCCGCGTCACTCTGGTTTCTCCGAACCCCTTCAATAAGGGCATTGGCAAAGTCATCGGCACTCAGATCGCGCAGGGTGGTGATCAGGATGCGTTTTGCGCCGGGGCTGGCGCTTACGCTGACGAGGCTGTCACTGCGTTTGGGCAGGTAAAGGCCGATGGTGTACACCTTGAGCATGAAGCGGGTGCGTAAGCCTGCGCCGTTGAGGACGAGTTCAGTGCCCGCCACACTGGCTCGGTCGTCAATATGGGTGCCGGCGAGATCCGCGGCGAATGCGAGGGGCGTGGCGAGCAGGGTGGCGGCGAGCAGGCCGCGGCGGAAGAGTCGGTTCATGGCTGTCTCCTTGGGTGGATGTGCAAACGCCCGCTCCGTCGCTTT
>JAEUNV010000219.1 GCA_016790385.1 Zoogloea sp. | reverse complement strand
CGGCGCCTGCATGAACCACTGCCCGGTCTACACCCGGATCGGCGGTCACGCTTACGGGACCACCTACCCCGGCCCCATCGGCAAGATCGTCTCGCCCCACATGATGGGGCTTGAGCAGACCCACCTGCTGCCCACCGCCTCGAGTCTGTGCGGCGCCTGCGGCGAGGTCTGCCCGGTGAAGATCCCCATCCCCGAACTGCTGATCCGCCTGCGCGGCGAAGCCAACAGCGAACCCCACGCCAACCCCGCCATGCGCGGCCAGGGCGCCGGGCACAGTGCGCTGGTGAGCTTTGTATGGCGCATGTGGGCGCGGGTCCATGCTCGCCCCGGCAGCTACAGGGTCTTCAGCTGGCTGGCCACCCGCTTCCGCGTCTTCACCCCGAGTCAGCAGAGCGGCTGGACAGCGGCCCGCACGCCCTTGAAGCCCGCCGCGCGAAGGCTGAGAGATAGGGTCCGCGACCGACGATAGGTCGCGCATCCGGCTCCACCCGCCGTGGGGGCACTTGTCAGCAGAAGCGCCGCCCACGAAAACCTGATCTCCCCCATCGAAACCTCATCCCTGCCCGGGAGGCCCCGTCATGTCTGCACTCATCGACGCCCTGCGCAACACACTCTCCGCCGACCGCGTGATCACCGACGAACTCCGTCGCCTCGCCTATGGCACCGACGCCAGCTTCTACCGCCTGATTCCCGAGGTGGTGGCAGTGGTCAACAGTGAGGGCGAGGTACGCCATGTGGTCGACCTCGCCCGGGAACACGGACGCCCCGTCACCTTTCGCGCCGCCGGCACCAGCCTGTGCGGACAGGCCGTTACCGACGGCGTGCTGGTACTGCTGGGCGAGGGCCTGGCCACATGCAGCATCAGCGCCGATGGGCGTTCGGTCGAGCTTGGCCCGGCCATCATCGGCGCGGAAGTCAATCGCCGCCTCGCCCCCCTCGGCCGAAAGATCGGGCCTGATCCGGCGTCCATCAACGCTGCCAAGATCGGTGGCATTGCCGCCAACAACAGCTCGGGAATGTGCTGCGGCACGGCCCAGAACAGCTACAACACCCTGGCCTCGATCCGCGTGCTGCTGGCGGACGGCACGGTGCTCGATACCGGCGAGCCCGCCAGCGTGGCCGCCTTCAAGATCAGCCACCGCAGCCTTCTCGACCGGCTCGCCACCCTGTCTGCCGACGTGCGCGCCGACAAGGCCCTCGCCGGCCGTATCCGTGCCAAGTACAAGATCAAGAACACCACGGGCTACAGCCTCAACGCGCTGGTGGATTACAGCGACCCGGTGGACATCCTCGCCCACTTGATGATCGGCTCGGAGGGCACGCTCGGCTTCATCTCCCGGGTCACCTACGAGACGGTGCCCGAGTACGCCCACAAGGCCAGCGCCCTGGCTTTCTTTTCGGACATGGAAAGCGCCTGCCGCGCCGTGGTCAGCCTGAAGGAGCGGCCGGTGGACGCGGTGGAACTGCTCGACCGCGCCTCCCTGCGTTGCGTGGCCCACAAGCCCGGCATGCCGCCGCTGCTGAAGACCCTGCCCGAAGGCGCCACCGCACTGCTCATCGAGACCCGCGCCCCTTCCGCTGGTGAGCTCCAGCTGCGGATTGCCTCAGTGCTCGAAGCGCTCGACGCCTACCCGCTGATCGAAGCCCCCGCCTTCACCACCGACCCGGCCGAAATCGAGCGCCTGTGGAACGTGCGCAAAGGCACCTTCCCGGCGGTTGGTGCCGTGCGCAAGCCTGGCACCACGGTGATCATCGAAGACGTGGCCGTGGCCGTTCCCCTGCTCGCCGCCGCCTGCCTCGACCTTCAGCACCTGTTTGCCAAACACGGCTATCACGAAGCCATCATCTTCGGCCACGCCCTGGAAGGCAACGTTCACTTCGTGTTCACCCAGGACTTCGGCATCGAGTCTGAAGTGGCCCGCTACGCCGCCTTCATGGACGAGCTGTGCTCGGTGCTGGTCACCAAGTACGACGCCTCCCTGAAGGCCGAGCACGGCACCGGCCGCAACATGGCGCCCTTCGTCGAGCTGGAATGGGGCGCTCAGGCCTACGCCCTGATGAAGAACATCAAGCAGCTCTTCGACCCCGAAGGCCTGCTCAACCCCGGCGTCATCATCAATGACGATCCCGAGGCCCATCTCAAGCACCTCAAGCCCATGCCCGCCGCCGGCCAGCTCTACGCGCCGGTGGACCGCTGCATCGAGTGCGGCTTCTGCGAACCACAGTGCCCGTCCCACGGGCTCACCCTGTCGCCCCGCCAGCGCATCGTCGGCTGGCGCGAATTGTCACGCCGGCAAGCCACGGGCGAAGCGCCCGGCCAGCTCGGCAAGGACTACCTCTACATGGGGCTGGACACTTGCGCCACCTGCGGCCTGTGCTCCACCGCCTGCCCGGTGGGCATCGAGACCGGCGCCCTCACCCGCGCCGTGCGGGGCGAGAAGCTCTCCAGTGTGGCCCGCAGCCTGGGCCAGCTGGCCGCCAACCACTTCAGCGCCACCCAGGCCCTGGCCCGCAGCGCCCTCAAGGCCGGCCACCTGGCCGAAAGCATCGTCGGCACCCGGGCCCTGTCGCGCCTCAGTGGCAGCGCATGGAAGGCCGGCATGCCCAAGCCCCAGCCCCTTGCCAACGCCCACCGGGCCACCCGCAGCCAGGGCGACAAGGTGGTGTATTTCCCCACCTGCGCGGGCCGCATGTTCGGCGCCGAGACGCCCGAACACGCCCTCTCCGCCACCGTCATCCGCGTACTGGAGCGGGCCGGCTACGCCCCCATCGTGCCGGAAAGCGTCAACTGCCTGTGCTGCGGCCAGTCCTTTGCCAGCAAGGGGCTCGCCGAAGACGCCGATCGCAAGTCGGCCGAGCTCGAAGCCGCCCTGATGAAGGCCAGCAACAACGGCGAATACCCGGTGATCCTCGACGCCAGCGCCTGCTCCCTGCGCATGAAGACTTTCCTGGCGGAACGACTGACCGTGGTCGACCTGGTGGAATTCGCCCACGACGCCCTGCTGCCGCGCCTGATGCTGCACAAAAAGAATGAGCCGGTGCTGGTGCACCTCAACTGCTCCGCCCGCCGCATGGGTGCTGAAGCCAAGCTGCGGAAACTCGCCGAAGCCTGCGCCCGCGAGGTGGTGCTTCCCGCCGAAGTGAAGTGCTGCGGATTCGGCGGCGACCGGGGCTTCGTGGTGCCGGAACTCAACGCCCACGCCCTGCGCAAGCTCCACGCCGACGTCCCCGCCGGCTGCTGCGGCGGCTACTCCAGCAACCAGACCTGCGAGATCGGCCTGACCCACGCCACCGGCCTGCCCTACCGCTCCATCGTGCATCTGCTCGACGAATGCAGCGCCGAGGCGGCGCGCCTTGCGAGCTGCTGATCGCCTACCCACGCCCCGATTCACCCACCGCATTCACAAAGGAGGAAACACCCATGCAACCCTGGATGCAGATCTACGACCCGCTGGGCAACCTATGGTTGTCGTCGCTGGTCGCCGCGCTCCCCATCATCTTCTTCTTCGTCGCACTGGCCGTGCTGCGCCTGAAGGGGCATGTGGCCGGCACCATCACCGTGGCCATCGCCCTGGCCGTGGCCATCTTCTTCTACAAGATGCCGGTGGAAATGGCACTTGCGTCGGCCGGCTACGGCTTCCTGTACGGCCTGTGGCCCATCGCCTGGATCATCATCGCGGCTGTGTTCCTCTACAAGATCACCGTCAAGACCGGCCAGTTCGACATCATCCGCGCATCGGTGGTCTCCATTACGGATGACCAGCGTCTGCAGATGCTGCTGGTGGGCTTTTCGTTCGGCGCCTTCCTGGAAGGAGCGGCGGGCTTCGGCGCCCCGGTGGCCATCACCGCCGCGCTGCTGGTCGGCCTGGGCTTCAACCCCCTCTACGCCGCCGGCCTGTGCCTGATCGCCAACACCGCCCCGGTGGCCTTCGGCGCCATGGGCATCCCCATCATCGTGGGCGGCCAGGTCACCGGCATCGACCCCTTCAAGATCGGCCAGATGGCCGGCCGCCAGCTGCCGCTGCTGTCCGTCATCGTCCCGTTCTGGCTGGTGGCCATGATGGACGGCTGGCGCGGCATCAAGGAAACCTGGCCCGCC
>JAEUNV010000173.1 GCA_016790385.1 Zoogloea sp. | reverse complement strand
CCCCCGCAGCATCGCCCACCTGGACATGGACGCGTTCTACGCGTCGGTGGAGCTGCTGCGCTACCCGCAGCTGCGGGGGCTCCCTGTGGTGGTGGGTGGGCGACGCGCCGTGGCGGGGGAACACCTCGACGAATTTCCGCGCCTGCGCAGCTACACCGGACGAGGCGTGATCACGACCTCCACCTACGAAGCACGGGCGCTGGGAGTGCATTCGGGCATGGGCCTGATGAAAGCCGCGCAACTGGCGCCCGATGCGATCCTGCTGCCTGCCGACTTCGAAGCCTACCGACACCATTCGCGCCTTTTCAAAAGAGCAGTAAGTGCAATTGCCCCTGAGATGGAAGACCGGGGCATCGACGAGATCTACCTGGACCTGACCGCCCTCAACCCCGAGGGCAGCCGCGACGGCGCCCGGGCCATCGCCCTGCGCCTGCAACAGGCCGTGCGTGAGGCCACCGGACTGTCCTGCTCCCTGGGCGTGGCACCCAACAAACTGCTGGCCAAGCTGTGCTCCGACCTGGAAAAGCCCGCCGGTATCACCGTGGTGGCGGCCGAGGACATCCCCGTGCGCATCTGGCCCCTGCCGGCCCGCCGCATCAACGGCATCGGCCCCAAGGCCGCCGCACGCTTGGAAGCCCTGGGCATCGTCAGCATCGCCGATCTGGCCGCCGCCGACCCGGCCTGGCTTCAGGATCACTTCGGCGAGCGCTACGGCGTGTGGCTGCACCGCGCCGCCCACGGCGACGACACCCGCCCGGTGGTCACCCGCAGCGAGCCCAAGAGCCTGTCCCGGGAGACCACCTTCGAACGCGACCTCCACCCCCGCGCCGACAAGGCCGAACTCTCCGGGCACTTCACGCGCCTGTGCGAGCAGCTCGCCGCCGACCTGGCGCGCAAGGGCTACGTGGGCAAGACCATTGGCCTCAAACTGCGCTTCGACAACTTCCACACCGTCACCCGCGACCAGACCCTGCCCGCCCCCACCGGCGAGGCCGCGGCCATCCGCCGGGCCGCGGGGGAATGCGCGCGGCGCGTGCAGCTCGACCGGCGCATCCGCCTGCTCGGCGTGCGCGTGGCCAGCCTGAGCCGCCGCGACGCCAGCCCCGGACACGCCACACCCCTACCGGCCCAGGCGGAACTCTTCGCCTGACGCAGCCATGACAAGAATGACTTCCAGGAGACCCGCATGTCCCAACCCACCCTAGAACCGGCCATCCCCGCCGCCGTGGAACCCTGGCGACAGAACCTCCGCGGCGAGCATGACGCCCTGCTCCACGGCCCCCGCCCAGCCTGGTGGTGGACCGGCCTCGCGCCCGCCGACTGCCCCGGCCGTCAGCCCGACGGCCGCCTCACCGCCCTGCCGCAGCCGCGGCTCGACACCTGCACCCGCGAATCGGTCCTGGCCGTGTTCGACAACGGCTGGACCCTCACCGAACTGCTCTTTGCCGGCCTGCAGGGCGAGGCCGCCTTCTACCGGCCGCCCTACCACCACCTGCGCCACCCCATGCTGTTCTACTACTGCCATCCGGCGGCGCTCTATGTGAACAAACTGCGGGTTGCGGGGCTCATCGACAACCCCATCAACCCCTACTTCGAGCGCATCTTCGAAACCGGCGTGGACGAGATGCGCTGGGACGACATGTCCAAGAACGAGATGCTGTGGCCCAGCTTTGCCGAAGCCCACCGCTACCGGCAGCAGGTTTACACCACGGTGCGTCAGCTCATCGAGACCCACCCCGACCTCGCCGCCGGCCATGCGCCGATCACCATGGATCACCCCCTGTGGGCGCTGTTCCTGGGTTTCGAACACGAACGCATCCATCTGGAAACCTCCTCGGTCCTGATCCGCGAGCTGCCCATGGACTGCGTTCAGCGCCCGCCCGAATGGCCCGCCCTCCACTCCAGCGCCGGCAAGGTCGCTCCCTTCCCGCCCACCGCCGGCGTCGACTACCCCCAGCCACGCTTCATCGATCTGCCCGCCAGCCAGGTGAAGATCGGCAAACCCCGCAACTGGCCCAGCTTCGGCTGGGACAACGAGTACGGCGAGCGGACGGTGGCGGTGCAGCCCTTCCGCGTTGATAGCCAGCTCGTCAGCAACGGCGCCTTCCTCGAATTCATCCAGAGTGGCGGCTACCTTGACCCCCAGTGGTGGTCCGAGGCCGGCTGGGAATGGCGCGGTTTCCGCAACAGCAAGTGGCCATGCTTCTGGGTGCCCGACGGCCCCGCCGGCCTGCACCAATACCGCCTGCGCACCCTCCTCGAGACCATCCCGATGCCGTGGAACTGGCCCGCCGAGGTGAACGCCCACGAGGCCGCCGCCTTTTGCGCCTGGCGCAGCGCCCGGGACGGCGTTCCCTGCCGGCTGCCCACCGAGGCCGAACATCATGCCCTGCGTGAGGCGGCATGGGCCGCTACCGACCCCGCCGCCCACCACGACGGCATCCGCCTGGGCCAGGCCCTTGGCTGGAACAGCCAGCTCGCCCACGGCTCGCCCTGGCCCGTGGACGCCGGCCAGCCGGCCGGCAGCGGCGCTCGCGACGT
>JAEUNV010000131.1 GCA_016790385.1 Zoogloea sp. | reverse complement strand
GGCGATTCGTGCCAGATCCAGTCGATGCTGTGATCGCGCACATCGGGAAACTCCAGCCCCGGCAGCATACGGGCGGTGTGGCAGGGCAGGGCGAGGCCATCGGGGGTGATGGAGAGAAAGACTTCGCCCCAGCCGTTCATGCACTTTTTGGGTTTCCTGGTCTGGTAGTCGGGGGTGACGAAGAGGATGCGCATCTTCTTGCCCAGGCGAGCCTTCCAGCGTTCGGTCACGGCCTCGGCTTCGGCGAGCTGGGCTGCGCTGGGCATGAGCGCTTGCCGGTTGAGGAAGGCCCAGCCGTGGTACTGGGTGTTGGCCAGTTCCAGGTATTCGGCGCCGATCTCGGCGGCCATCTCGATGATGCGGTCCAGGTGGTCGATGTTGGTCCGATGCAGCACGCAGTTGATCACCGTGGGGTAGCCGGCGGCCTTGGTCATGGCGGCCACTTTGCGCTTGAGGTCGAAGGTGCGGGTGTTGGTGATGAGGTCGTTGGCCTCGCGGGTGGCGTCCTGAAAGGAGAGCTGGATGTGGTCCAGGCCGGCGTCCTTCAGGGCGGCGAGGCGGACTTCGGTAAGGCCCACGCCGGAGGTGATGAGGTTGGTGTAGAAGCCAAGCGCGCGGGCTTCACGGACCAGGATCTCGATGTCGTTCCGGACCAGGGGTTCGCCGCCCGAGATGCCGAACTGGGCGGCGCCCAGGGCGCGGGCCTCGCGGATCACCTTGAGCCAGTCATCGGTGGACAGCTCGGGCCCGGCCTGGGCGAAATCCACCGGGTTGTAGCAGAAGGCGCAGTGCAGGGGGCAGCGGTAGGTGACCTCGGCCAACAGCCACAGGGGGCCGGGGCGGCGCTGCATGGCGTCGGGCGGGACGAGCAGGGTGTCCATCAGTCGGTGTTCCAGGTGATCCAGTTCTGGGCGTCGGCCATCTCCAGGAAGGCCTCGACTTCCGGGGCCAGGCCGCTCGCGTTGAAGGCGGATTCCAGGTCGGCCACGATCTCCGGCACGCTGCGGGTTCCGTCACAGCGCTTGAGGATCTCTCCCGCGCTTTGGTTGAGTTTGACCATGCCTTCAGGGTAGAGCAGCACATGGGCCTGCTGGGCCGGCTCCCACTGGAAGCGGAACAGGCGCTGAATGGCGGGGCGGGCGTCGGGTGTCGTCATGGGGGCGATCCGGGCCGGTCAGTCTGGCTGGCCGTAGCGCAGCATCATGGCGTCGTTCATGGACCACAGGATGTCGAGCTTGAACTTGAGGATGTCCAGGGCGCGTTCCTGCTGCGGGCGGGTGTCGAAATAGGCCAGGGTGATGGCGAGGCCCTGCTCCACGTCGCGGCGCGCCTGGGTGACGCGGTTGCGGAAGTATTGCAGACCCTCCGATTCGATCCACGGGTAATGCTCGGGCCAATTGGCGAGGCGCTGCTTGTGGATGGTGGGGGCAAAGAGTTCGGTGAGGCTGGAGCACACCGATTCCTGCCAGGGGCGCTGGCGGCAGAAGTTGAGATAGGCGTCGCAGGCAAAGCGCACGGCCGGAATCACATGGCGCTCGTCGACGATCTCCTCGCGGCTGAGGCCGACGGCCTGACCGAGGCGCAGCCAGGCTTCGATGCCGCCGGCGTCGTCGCCATGCCCGTCATGGTCGAGGATGCGCTGGATCCATTCGCGCCGCACTTCCCGGTCGGTGCAGTTGGACAGCACGGCGGCGTCCTTCCGGGGAATGATGATCTGGTAGTAATAGCGGTTGGCCACCCAGCCCTGGATCTGCGCCCGCGTGGCCTTGCCGGTGTTGAGCATGACGTTGAAAGGGTGGTGGATGTGATACGCGGCGCCCTTGTCGCGCAGCTGCGCTTCAAATTCCTCGGGCGTCCAGGGGCGAGGGGAGGTAGAGCTCACAGGTCGATCTCCATGCCGTCGTAGGCCACCTGGATTCCGGCGGCGGTGAGGGTTGCCCGTTCCGCCGACTGGTCGTCGAGGATGGGGTTGGTGTTGTTGATGTGGATGAGGACGCGGCGGATGTGCCGGGGCAGGCGGGCGAGTTGTTCGATCATGCCGCCGGGGCCGCTCTGGGCCAGATGGCCGATGTCGCGGGCGCGTTTCTTTGACAGGCCCATGGAGATCATCTCGTCGTCGGTCCAGAAGGTGCCGTCCACCATCACGCAGTCGGCGGCCGACATGGCGGCGAAGACCGCCTCGTCGACCTCGGCCAGACCCGGCGCGTAGAACACGCGGCGGCCGGTGGCCGGGTCGTGGATGGTCAGGCCCACGTTGTCGCCGGGCACCGGATTGCCCCGGTGGGGCGAGTAGGGGGGCGCGGCGGAGAGCAGGGGCAGGGCCTGCCAGTCGAGGCGCTCGCTGCCTTCGGGGTGAAAGGGCTGGCCGCCGGCGGGCAGGGGGCGACGGTTCACACCGCAGTAGTGTTCCAGCAGGTGCAGGATAGGGTTGCCGCGGGTCAGGTCTTCATACACCGGGTCGGTGCACCAGATCGGCCACGGGCTGCCTTTCTCGCGCAGCATGTAGAGGCCGGTGGTGTGATCGATCTGTGCGTCCACCAGCACCACGGACTCGATGCCGCAGCCTCGCAGCCCGCCCGTCGGCCAGGTGCCGGCAAAAGCCTGAAATTGCTGGAGGATGTCGGGCGAGGCATTGATCAAGGTCCAGCGGGCGCCGTCGGCGCTCACCGCGATGGACGACTGGGTGCGGCGCTCAAAGCCCGGCAGGCCGGCGCGCACGCTCTGGCAGTTGCGGCAGTTGCAGTTCCACTGGGGAAAGCCACCGCCGGCGGCGGCGCCGAGAACTCGGATTTTCATGGGGAGATAAGGGGGTGCGGGCGGCAGGCGCCGGCCTCAGGGGGTGCGACCGGCGCCCGGGCGGGATTACTTGGCCGCGATGTACATGGTGATTTCGAAGCCGAAACGCAGGTCGCAAGCTTGGGGGGTGGTCCAGGTCATGGTCAGTCTCCAATGTTCGAATTGAGGTTTTCCGGACCGCCGGTGGCAGTACCGTGAGGCGCAGTGTGTCAAAGGGCGGCATACTCCGGCCTCACGAAAATCATGATTTGCGGGCCAGGCCCGCCGCCGCCATGCCCGACGCCTGCTTTTTTCTTCCCGTTGGTGACGGGCACCGCCTGTGGGTGGAGACCCGCGGCAATCCGGCGGGCGAGCCGGTGCTGGTGCTCCACGGGGGGCCGGGCAGTGGTTGCAGCCCGCGTCTTGCCGCGCTTTACGATGAGGCGCGGCACTGGCTGGTGCTGCCCGATCAGCGCGGTGCCGGGCTTTCCGAACCGGCCGGGGAGCGGGCCGCCAACACCACGGCCCACCTCATTGCCGACCTGGAGACCCTGCGGCAGCACCTGGGCATTGCCCGCTGGCGGGTGACCGGCGGCTCCTGGGGGGCGACCCTGGCCATTGCCTATGCGGCGGCCCATCGCGATGCGGTGAGTGACCTGGTGCTGCGCAGCGTGTTCATCCCCTCGCGGGCGCGGGTGGATGCCTTCTTCGGCGGCGAGTTGCCCCTTGACGGGCTGGCCGCCGACCTCGATCACGTCGATCCGGTCGTTGCCCGGGCCGCCGCGCTGGCCTGGTGGCGTCACGAACTCGGCATGGCCGGGGCCTCGGCAGCGGCGACGGCTGACGACGGGGCGCTGGATCGCCTTGTGCTCAAGTACCGCCTTCAGGCCCACTACCTGAGAGCCGAGTGCTTCCTGGGGGAGGCGGCGTTTTTCGCGGCCTGTAGCCGTCTGGCTGGCGTGCCGGTGAGTCTTGTCCATGGCCGCGAGGATAGGGTCTGCCCACCCTACAGCGCCGAGGCGGTGCATGCCCGCTTGCCCGGCAGCCGGCTGGTGTGGGTGGAAGGCTGCGGTCACGACCCTTTTCACCCCGCCATGCAGGCCGCCTGGCGGGTGGCCTTGTTGTCCTCCGACTGAAGCCATGCCCCGCCATCTGCTCTACCTGATCGTCTTCCTGGAAGGTTTCTGCTCCCTGGGGGCCGAGGTCATCGCCCTGCGTCGGCTGGTGCCCCACGTGGGCAGTTCCATCGTCGTCACCGCCCCGACCATTGGCCTCTTTCTGCTGGCCCTGGCCCTGGGCTATGCGTCGGGCGCCAGGGTGAGCGAACGTTTCACCGCCGTGGTGGCCCGCAACTTTCTGGTTTCGGCTTTGCTCGTCGGCCTGGGCCTTGCCCGCGTCACCGTGGATGGCCTGTTTGCCCACCTCCAGCCGGCCGGCGTGGCCTATCTGCTGTTCGTTGGCGGTGTGCTGTGTCCGGTGGCCTGGCTGCTGGGGCAGACGGTGCCGGTGCTCACCAACCTCATGAAGCACATGCGCACCGGCGAGGCCAGCGGCTATGCCTTGTACTGGTCCACCCTCGGCTCCTTCCTGGGCTCGGTGAGTCTTGCTCTGCTGGTGATGCAGTGGCTGGGGGTGTCGGCGGCGGTGCTGGTCTGTGCCCTGCTGCTGGCGGTGGGCAGCCTGCTGTTGGGCAGTGCGGGCTGGCGGCCCCGGGGCGCGGCCCTCGGGGCGGCGCTGCTCGCCGGGGGAATCAATCTGTTTCCGCCCAATCGGGTGGAGGACACGGCCTATGCCGATTACGCCGTGGCGCCGGTGACGCTGCCCGAGCACACCAACCCGCGGGCCTTTTGGGTCAACAATTCGCTGGCCTCCCTGCTGGACGACAGCGAGCCGCCGCGCTATGCGCGTTATGTACAACACCTGCGCCGCATCCTGCTGGACGACCTGGCCCTGAGGGGCAAAACCGTACTGGTGCTTGGGGCCGGCGGCTTCACCCTGTCCCACCGGGAGCCGTCCAATCGCTACACCTACGTGGACATCGACCCGAAGATCCGCGAGATCGCCGAGACGCGCTTCCTGAAGGCCCCGATCCGTGGCGAATTCATCGTGGATGACGCGCGGCGTTACGTGCGCGCCACGGCCACGCGCTACGACGCGGTGGTGGTGGACGTGTTCAGCAGCCACACCTCCATTCCCGGCCATCTGGTGACCCGGGAGTTCTGGCAGGATGCGCGCCGCGCATTGGCGCCGGAGGGGGTGCTGCTGGCCAACCTGATCCTCGATGGCAAGCTTGAGACACCTTATGCCCGCAACCTGTTGGCGACCATCGAGAGCGTGTTCGGACGTTGCGGTGTGGACGTGCTGCACCGGGGCCAGCCCCTGTCCAACGTGATCGTCAGCTGCCAGGCCGGCGGCCAGCCAAGCCGGGATACGCCCTATTCCGACGAGCGCAACGGGGCGGACGTGGATCTGGCGCGCTCGCGCTGAGGGGTATTCCGGGCAATTGATTCGGGTCAATGAGGCGGCGGGACGCGCGGGCATACGATCCGCTCCACAACCCGCCAGACGGGTTTCCTTCTACCCACGACGAATACGAGCGCCCCATGCCCAAATCCCGCCTCATTCCCCTGATTCTCGTCGGCCTGCTGGCCGCCTGTGGCAAGTCCGAAGCGCCGCCCGCGGCAGCGCCAGCCGCCGCACCGGCTCCGATGGCGGCTGCCCCGGCCCCGGCTCCCGCCGCCGCCGACGGCGGCAAAGGCGCCGACATCTTCAAGAAGACGTGCGCCATGTGCCACCAGACCGGCGTGGCCGGCGCGCCCAAGCTCGGTGACAAGGCCGACTGGGGGCCGCGCATCGCCCAGGGCAACGACACCCTCTATAAGCACGCCATTGAAGGGTTCAACGGTGCCAAGGGTGCCATGCCGGCCAAGGGCGGCAACCCGGCGCTGAGTGACGACGACATGAAGGCCGTGGTGGACTTCATGGTTGCCAAGGCCCAGTAAAGCAAAGGCGCTGCCACACCCGATTGCATCGCGATAAGTTCTCACCTCAGCGCGTACCCCCCACGCGCCAAGGCCCGGCCGTCACCATGCGACCGGGTTTTTTTTCGTCAAATCGCGCCCTGGCGAGTGGACGGGGATGACAGCTGCCTGCCGCCCGCTATCCTGATAGTCTGGGCAGGTAAAGCCTTGGCGAAAGGGGAGCGGCAATGGACATCCAATGGGCGGTGGGCGCCTGGGAGAAGGGCGCCCGCAATGATAGGCAGGACGTGGAGACCGTGCAGACGGTCCTGACCCGGGCGGCGCGCCTGCTGGGCTGGCCCGATGTGGACCCGCAAGGCGTGGATGGCAGCATTGCCCGTCCGCCGCGCAAGTCCGGCACGGTGGCGGCCATCAAGGCCTTCCAGGTCCGGTCTGGCCTGGAAACGTCAGGGGTGCTTGCGCCGGGCAGCGACGACTGGCGGCGTCTGGTCCTGGC
This sequence comes from Zoogloea sp., assembly GCA_016790385.1. GTDB lineage: Bacteria > Pseudomonadota > Gammaproteobacteria > Burkholderiales > Rhodocyclaceae > Zoogloea. The sequence goes on along the minus strand of JAEUNV010000131.1, from coordinate 5,266 downwards.
GGTGGAGACCGCGCCTGCACCACCGGGGGGCGACAGTTTCTTTCCGTTTGCCAAGCCGGCGGTGGCCGACTGGACCCACCCACCCCGCTCTTTCGGTTCCCGGCGGAGCGGTGGCCGCCGCGCCCATGCGGGCTGCGACCTGTATGCCCCGGTCGGGCGCCTGATCCATGCCGTCCGCGACGGGGTGGTGATCCGCGATCCCTATCCCTTCTACGCCCAGACCGACGCACTGGAGATCGACCACGGCGACTTTGTGATCCGCTACGGCGAGATCAAGCCCGATTGCACCCTGCGCAAGGGCGAGCAGGTGAAGGCCGGGCAGGTGATTGCCCGGGTCGGGCTGCTGGTGGGGGTGCAGGTGCCCAGCGCCATGCTGCATCTCGAGATGTACGACGGCAGCGGCAGCGGCCCCTTGACGGCCCCTGAGAGCGCGTCGGCGCGTTCGGCCGCTGGCGTTCCCTTTCTGCGCCGCTCCGATCTCATTGATCCGACGCCTTTCCTCAACGAATGGCGCAAGCGGCTGGCCGGCTCATGAAGAGCTTTGTCTATCCCCTTGCCGGACTCATGGCCGGGCTGCTTTCCGGCAGCCTCGTGGCGGCCTCGCCATGCGAATCGGGCCCACCGTCGCAGGGCGCGGCCTGGCTTGCCGACTTTGATGGCAATGGGCGTGTCGACCGCCTGTGGCTGCTGCCCGCCGCGGATCGGCCGGACACCCGGGGGCGGGCGGTTGACCCCTGGCAGGGCAGCGGACGCCCCTACGATGCGCATCGCCTGGCCCTCGTCATCGAGCGGGGGCGGGGAGCGCCGGGGTGCCTGGTGATCCAGAACCGGCGTTTCTTTGCCACGCCCATCTGGGAGGGGGGCGACGTGCCGGTGCACATCCTGCGACGGGGAGCGCCGGAGGCGCTGGGCTGGCGGCGGGTAGCCCGCGGCTGGCGCGGTGACGGCGTCCTGCTGGGAACCGAGGCCGGGGTGGACCTGCTGCTTTTTTGGGATGGGCGCCGGCCGCGCATCGCCCAGCGCAACGAAATACCCTGATCACGGACGCAGAACAAGGAGAGCCCCATGGCCGTGCATTTCAAGTATTCCCAGGATTTCATCATTGGTGGGCCGGCCAAGGCCCAGCTCACGCCGAGCTTCCAGTTACGCGAATATGCCCGCCCCGACGGAACGGTGAATGTGCATCGGGAGCTGGTCGGCTCGGTGCAGGTCTTGCGTGACGCCGTGGGCATGCCCCTGAAGATCGTCTCCATGACGCCGGCAGATGGCCTGGGTGCCGGCCTGGACGGCCGCTTTGTGTGGCTTACGGCGGCTAAGCCCGCCGAGGTGCTCAAATCGGCGGGACGGCTGGCTCAGGAAGGGCATTTCCTGCGGGTTGAGGCCCGGGACGAGCGGATCTACCTGGAGATGCCCGACCCGGCGGCCCTGCCAGCGGTGCGTCCCGAGCTGGCCATCGCCAACGCCCTGCGCGTGACGGCCGCCTTTGAAACCAGCGGTGACCCGTTTCAGCAGGTCACCGGCAATTTCGACGGCGCCGGCCTGTCCTTCGGACCCCTTCAGGTTAACCTCAAGACCGGCACCCTGCAGGAACTCTTCACCCGCTTTGCCGCCCGCAACGGCCCGGCCCTGCAAGCCTGTTTCGGCGGGTTGTGGCCCGAGTGGCAGAGCATGCTGCGCCTGCCCAGCCGGGCGCGGCAGATCGCCTGGGCCGACGCCCTGTCGAGGGGCGGGCGCAAGACCGACTTCGAGCCCGCCTGGAAGGCGGCCTTGCAGGCAGTGGGGCGCACCCAGGATTTCAATGCCGAAACCCTGCGCTACGCCTACGATACCTATGGCCGCAAGCTCATCGCCGCCCTCTCCTGGCTGCACGGCCTCAAGCCCATCCGTATCGACAACCTGCGCTGTCTGGCGTCCCTGTATGACCTGTGCGTGCAGCAGGGCAGCCTCGACAAGGCCCGGGATGCGATCCGCAGCCGGGTGGGGCGAGAGAACCCCACCGACCAGTTCGAGCTCACGCGCATTGCCGTGGAGGAACGCGGCAAGACCGCCTTGCCCCAATGGCGCGCCGATTGCGTGAGCCGTCGCCTGTGCATCCTGGAGCGGGAGCCCGTGGTGGTGAGTCTCAATGGCAAATCCGCCGAACGGGAAAACCCCCAGCTCTACCTGCTGCGCAACGCCCCGGTGAGCCGGATAGAGCAGTATCTGTTGTAGATCGCACGCCCGCCTCGTCACCACCTTCCGGCCTTTCGGACGGAAGGTGGGCCTGCCGGTCAGTGCCTGTGCTGGCCGCCGCTCAAGCTCTTGATCACCTCCCGCGTCACTTCTCCAAACAGCATCACCTTGCCGCCCTGGGCATTGATGTGGGCGTCGGCGGCTTCGCGGGTGGCGAAGGCGGGCAGGTTGGGGTCGTTCATGGGGCCGAGGGCCTTCGAGCCGATGACATAAAAGGCCTTCCTGGCGTCCACCCAGGCCTTGGTGCCAAAGTCGGCCACCCAGATGGCGCCCACGTCGGCGGGTTTGTGCTGCTTGTCGAAGAGCACCATGTTGTTCAGGAAGCGGAACATGTCCACCGGCGAGTCGAAGGTGCTGGCGGTCTGGTCGTTGAAGACGATCTGGCCCATCCACTGGGGGCTGCGGTAGGGGTACATGCCGCATACGGGGCAGCGGGCGGAGCGCTGTACGTACTGGGGGGAGAGATCGGCTGCCGCGACCATGGGGGCCAGACCCAGGGTGAGGAAGGTGGTGGCGAGGGTGGCGCAGAGCAGGCGCGGGATCATGGTGGTCAGGCTCCCGGGGAATGGGTCAGGGGGGTGAGCAGCGGGTCGGCCAGGAGGGGGGCGATCACCCGCCGCAGATTGTCCCATGGCGGGGCACCGGGGCGGGTGAGTGGGTCGGCGTACAGGCTGCCGTCGGCACCATGGAGGTGGTTGGGGTAGGTGGCGAGTTCCGGGTGAAGGGGGGCAGTGTCGATGCAGAGCTCGGCCTCGCCCCAGGCCCAGGCGATGGCATAGGCATGGGAGTCGGCGAAGCGGGCCTCCAGGCTGACGCCATTCTGGAAGTGGGCGATGAGCGCATCGAGTTTGATGTCCACGGCGCGTTCCAGATGTTCGCCGAAGTGAGCTTCGAGCTGTGCTGCAAGATCAAGATGGATGCTCATCGCCCCTGGCTCTCCTCGATGCGGGCCGCCAGGTCGGCCCGGGCCTGAGCGGCGAGATCGGCGAGGATACGGGCCGACAGGTAGTGTTCGTAGGCGGGGTGCTCGGGCAGGTCGCCACTACGGATGCAGGCGAGGGCCTGTTCGGCCTCGGCCGCGCCCAGCCGGGCCAGCACTTCGTCGCGGGCGCTGCGCAGTTCGTACATCAGGCGGGCGAGCTGTTCGATCTCGAGGGCGTCTTGTGGAGGAATGTTGCTGTAGAAGGGTCCCATCGGCTTACATCCTCTGATCGTGGAGGGCGCCGCCGTCGAGGCGGGCCATCTCGGGGGTGATCTCGGCGTAGGGGTGGACCTTGCCCCCTTCCGCGGCGGCGAACTTCTGGGCGCCCTCGCGGGTGCCGAAGGAGGGCAGGGTGGGGCCCATGGCGCCACGTTTCTTTGAGCCCACCACATAGAAGGCGGCCTTGGCGTCGATCCAGGCGCCCTTGGGCGCCGCCCAGTCGGCCTTGTCCATGTCCTGCACGTAGGCGATGGACACCATGCGGGCCTGTTCGGGCTTGAGCAGCAGGGAGAACATTTCGGAGGTGTCGCAGAAGAACTCGGGTTCGGGCTGGCCAGCGTAGTGGATCTGGGCCTTGGGGCCGGGGTAGTCGGCGAGCAGCATGCCGTCCAGGGCGCAATAGGTGTCCTGGGCCGTGTCCTTGGGGGTGACGGCGCTGGCGCCGTTGTTCTGGCCACAGGCGGCGAGCAGGCCGGCAGCCAGCAGCAACACGAGGGTGTGGGCGACAAGGGGGGGGATTTTCATCGTTCGAATCTCCAGATGGCCACGGCCAGGGGGCCGACGATCCAGGCGAGCATGACGCCACCAAGGGTGGCGGGGTGGCTCAGGGCTTCGGGGAAGACGGTGGCGAGCCCATAGAGGGTGCGCACTTCGTCCAGGCTGAAGACGTTGAGCACGCGGAACACGTCGGCCGGGTTGAGCAATAGCAGATAGGGGAAGATGGCGCCGCCGTAGTCGCCGGCGGTGACCACCAGGGCGCCCAGCAGCAGCAGGTCAAAGACCAGCACGAAGAAGAACCAGGTGCCGATGGCAAGCCCCGAGGCGCGGGTGCGGTCGCTGGCGAACACGGAGAGCATCACCGCCAGGCTCAGGAAGGCAAAGCCGAGCAGGATCGCGGATGCCATGAAGCCGGCGTAGTGGAAGAGGGCATTGAGCTTGAGGCTGGGCGACAGGATGACGCCCACCGCGCCGAAGCCGGCGATGGTGGAGAAGGCCAGCGCCCCGGCGAGACCGGCGTATTTGCCGAGGATCAGCTCCTTGCGGGTGATGGGCAGGGTCAGCAGCAGGTCGAGGGAACCGCGCTCGCGCTCGCCGACGATGGCGTCGAAGCCGAGGATCAAGGCGATCAGGGGGATGAGGTAGATCACCAGGCTGACCAGGGAGGCGATGGTCACGTCGATGGAGCGAAAGCCCACCGCGCCCTGCTGGGCGGCGCCGAAGTAGGCGATGACCAGGGCAAACACGGTGAACACGATGGACACGGCCAGCACCCAGCGGTTGCGGATGCGGTCCCAGAATTCCTTGCCGGCGACGATGCCGATCTGTTTGAAGTCGATGGAGAACATGGCTCAGGCCCGATAGCCGAAGAACACGTCTTCGAGGGACGGTTCGCGTACATGAAGGTCGCGCAGGGTGTCGCCCAGGGTGGCCAGGCGGGTGAGGGCGGGCATCTTGGCGTCCCGGGCGAGGCGGATGTGCAGCAGGCTGCCGGACTCCTCAATGCCGTCAATGGCAAGGCCTTCGAGCGCCCGGGTGACCTGCTCACGCAGGCCGGCACCGCCGGCAATCTCCAGGGTGAGGGGCAGGTTCATGGCCTCGCGCAGGGCCTGGACGGTACCGGTGGCGCGGATCTGGCCGCCTTCCATGATGGCCAGGCGGTCCACCCGCTCCTGGATCTCGGCGAGGATGTGAGAGGTGAGGACCATGGTCACGCCTTCGCCCTTGAGCTCGCGCAGGATTCGGTAGAAGTCGCGGATGGCGCCGGGGTCGAGGCCGGTGGTGGGCTCGTCGAGAAACAGCAGGCGCGGCGTGCCGAGCAGGGCCTGGGCAAAG
>JAEUNV010000103.1 GCA_016790385.1 Zoogloea sp. | reverse complement strand
GTGGTGATGCTGGCGGCAGCGGCGGTGTTTGGCCTGGGTGTGGTTGCGGAGGGCCCGCGATTTCCGGCTTCCGTTGCAGGCTGGGGCTGCGTGCTGGCCATCGCGCTGGTGTCCACCGTGATGGCCATGGTGGGTTTTTTCGCCGGTCTGAAACGCCTCGGCGCGTCGGATGCAGCAAGCTTATCCACCCTGGAGCCAGTCGTTACCTTCATCCTCGCCGCTATGTTCCTGGATGAGCCGGTGACGCTCATCCAGGTGGTTGGCGTTGCGCTTGTGCTGGGGGCCGTGGTCGTGCTTGCAAGGGCGCGCGCCTAGGTTTTCAAGGGTTCGACGATATCCCGGTAGGCGTGCCAGGTGGCATGCCCGACCAAAGGCATCAGAACGGCCAGTCCGATGTGGAAGCTCATGAAGCCGAGCAGGGTCAGGCCGACAATGAGGGCGGCCCACACCAGCAGGGGAGCGGGGTTCTCTGCCAGCGCACGAATGCTTGCCAACATCGATGTGATCGCATCCTGGTTGCGATCGAGCATCAAGGGAATGGACACCACGCTCACCGCAAACACGAGCAGGGCGAAGACAAAGCCGACACCGAAATATACCAGCAGGAACTCAAGGTTCTCGAGACTCACAACCTGAGTCAGAAAACCGGTGAGGTTAGGCATCTCCTTGGTGTAGAAAATGGCAAAGACGACCAGCGAGGCGCGCGCCCAGATCAGGAAGATCACTGTCAGTACCGCGGCGAATACCGCAATATTGCCGGCATTGCGCCGCCAGACCGTCAAGGTGGGGGCGAGCGCGCAGGCCTCCCCGAGTTCGCGACGTCGGGACAACTCGTATAGGCCCATGGCGAAGAACGGAGCCATGAGCAGGAAGCCGGTGGTGACCGCTGAGGTGTATTGGTAGGCATGCTCGAACACAAAGGTGACCAGCAGTCCCATCCCCGTAAAACAGAAGCCGTAAAAGAGGCTGGCGATGGGGCAGGCCTTGAGATCGGATAAACCGCGGGCTATCCAGCGGAAGGGGGCTCCGAGACCGATGCTGCGGATGGTGGGAAAGGGTAGGCCTGCGCCGGCCTGTTCGTCTGCGGGGGTGGGATGCTGCGCCATGGTGTGTCTCCGTTATCGTTTTTTGGCTGGTGCTGGCTGGCAGGGCAGTATCAGATCATTGCGGCTCCAGACCGGAAGAGGGAAAAGCGCTGACAAAGTTCCACAGGGCGTCCAGCACTGCGCCGGGCGCTTCCGACATCATGGCGTGGCCTGCGCCAGGAATAACGACCTTGCGGATGACGGCTGTGTCCGCGAACGCCGCAGCAAGGGGGGCGATGGCTTTGGGCGGGGTCATGCGGTCAAGGGCTGCACTCAGGAGCAGACAGGGGCAGGCCACCCGTGCCGCCGCTTCGAAGCCGCCCGTGTAGGCGTTGCATGCGGCCATGTCCCGGTGCAACACCCCGGGCGCCTGGCGCTGCATCAAGCGTTCGTTGAGGGCTGTGAGATTGATTCCGGGAATGCTGCTGGCGCCCAACTGGGCGCCAGGGGCATAGGACCACGAATTGATCATGGCGTGGGCGCGGTCTGGCGCGCTCAAGGTGGCATCGAGCAGGGCAGGCGCTACGGGCATGGGCGCGACCGAGCCGATGAGCATGAGGTGTGTGACGCGCCGGGGCGCCCGGGCGGCCGCTTCGAGGGCCACCAGGGAGCCCATGCTATGACCGGCTAGCGCAAATTGTTCAATACCAAGGCTGGCTGCCAAATCCATTACCCAGTCTGCCAGCGCTTCAATGCGTTCG
>JAEUNV010000097.1 GCA_016790385.1 Zoogloea sp. | reverse complement strand
CAGAGACCAGCAGCTTCAGGCGGCGTTTAGGGATTCATTCCTGCACTCCGACCTCAACTATTCCAACCGCCCGGTGCGGACCCGCATGCCGGGTGGTGTGGGAGGGGTCGGTCAGGTAATCTGGCCGCCCCTATCCCGATTCAACGGGCCTGGCGGTGCTTCACCGGCACCGGAGCTCCCAGCTCACTGCGATGCCTGCCCGGCCCATGTTCAAGCGCCTTCACCCCGACTCTTCAGCCCGTGGCGTTCCAGCATGCGGTAGGCCGTGCGTTCGGATACGCCCATCGCTTCCGCTACCTTGCGGCGGTTGCCCTGGTGGCGGTCGATGAGTTGGGACAGGTAGTGGCGTTCGATCTCGTCAAGGGTCGGTTCGCCGTGAAAGGTGGCGGGTCCGGTGGGGGAGGTCGTCGGTAAATCGAAGCCGGGGTCGCGCAGGGGCGGCAGGTGTTCGGGGCCGGCGAGGCCAGTCTGGCTGGCGAGGATCAGCGCGCGTTCGACCACGTTGCGCAGTTCGCGCACGTTGCCGGGCCAGTCGTAGGTCACGAGCCTGGCCAGCGCCGCTTCCGAGAAACCCACCAGGCGGCCATTGCGTGCCCGAGCTCGGGCGAAGTGGGCGACCAGCCGGGGAATGTCTTCGCGACGGTCGCGAAGGGGAGGTACGTTGATCTCAAAGGCGGTGAGCCGGTAATACAGATCGGCCCGAAAACGGCCTTCGCGGACCATCTGGGTCAGGTCGCGATTCGTCGCCGCGACCACTCTCACGTTGGCACGCAGGTCGGTGGTTGCGCCAACCCGGCGGAATCGTCCGGTTTCAAGCACGCGCAGCAGTTTGGCCTGGATGGCCGGGCCGATGTCACCGATTTCGTCGAGGAACAGCGTGCCTTCCGAGGCGGCTTCGATGAGACCGGGCTTGAGGCGGTCGGCCCCTGTGAATGCCCCCCGTTCATGACCGAACAGCTCGGTTTCAAAAAGGGTTTCCTGCAAGGTGCAGCAATCCACTGCGACGAAATGCCCGTCCCGGCGTTGTCCGGCGTCGTGCACCGCGCGGGCCACCAACTCCTTCCCTACGCCGCTTTCACCGCGCACGAGAACCGTCACGTCGTCGTCGGCAACCGCTTCGATGAGGTTCCACACCTGGCGCATGGCCGGGCTGGCGCCCACCATGGGGTTGTCGGTAAGCCCCTTGCGCGCGGCCTTCAGCGCATCTCCGGTGCGTCTCAGGCGCGCGCCTTCCAATGCCCGCTGGATGACCAGTTCCAGCTCTTCAAGATTGACGGGTTTGACCAGGTAGTCGACCGCGCCCAGGCGCATGGCCTCCACGGCCTGATTGATCGAGCCATAGGCGGTGAGCATGATCACCGGGCGGGTCTGGGCGATCTCGGTCAGGGGGGTGAAGCCTCGTGTGTCGGGCAGATTCATGTCGAGCAGCACGAGGTCGGGGGCGATTTCGTCAATGCGCCCGCGGGCTTCCGCCCAAGTAAGCGCCCCGTGCATGTCGAAACCGCTGCGCTCCAGGGTCTTGAGCAGCAGGCGGTTGAGCACGCTGTCGTCTTCGATGACCAGAATCGAGTACCGGACCGCTGTATTCATGCGGCGTCCTCGTCGGCATTGCGCAGGAAGACATGGAAGGTACTGCCCTGACCCGGCTGACTTTCCACGGCAATACGACCCCCATGACGTTCAAGGATGGCCTTGCAGATGGCAAGGCCCAGACCGGACCCGCGGCGGCCGTCAGCGCGCCGACTGAAGAAGGGCATGAAGATCAGGCCTTGCTCCTCGACGGGGATGCCGACGCCTTCGTCGCGCACCGAGAAGTGGAAGGACTCCGCCTCCTGTGCCAGTCCGATCTCAAGGGTACCGCCGTCGGGCATGGCGTGAAAGGCATTCTGAAGAAGGTTGAGCACGACCTGCCGCAGATCCGCCTCGTCGCTCAGCACCCGGGCGTCCGCAGGTTGCAGCACGCAGTTGACGGTGACACCGGCGGTGCGGGCCTCTTCGGCAAGCAGGGCCACCACATCCTCGACCGCGGTGCGCAGGAGCACCGGCCGGGTGCCGCCAGGGGGGTGGCTGAGGGTCATGAGTCGCTGGGTGATCAGGGCGCAGCGGTCGATCTCCTGGTCCACGAGTTCCAGATATTCGGTGACATCGGCGACCCCCATCGAACCATCGCGCAAACCACGCAGGCTCGATTGCAGGGCGAGGCGGATGGAGGCCAGTGGGTTGTGGATCTCGTGGGCCACCCCGTTGGCCAGCAGGCCGACGGCGGACAGACGTTGCTCCTGGGAGAAGCGCACCTGATCGTCCAGGGAGCGGATGGCCTC
>JAEUNV010000094.1 GCA_016790385.1 Zoogloea sp. | reverse complement strand
GGGATTGACGGTGGTCGGGAAGCCCGCCGCCACGGTGATGACCTCGTCGCCGGGCTGGATGGCGCGGGCGCCGAGCTTGGGTGAAGTAAGGGTCGAGAAGGCCACCAGGTTGGCCGACGAGCCGGAGTTGACGGTAAGCGCATGGGCCACGCCAACGAAGGCGGCCAGGCGGGCCTCAAAGGCGTCGTTAAAGCGCCCGGTGGTGAGCCAGGCGTCGAGCGCCGCGTCGATCATGGCGTCCTTCTCGGGGTCACCCACGACCTTGCCGGAGGGCGGTACGGCGTCGATGCCGGGGCGCCAGGCCTGCGGCGATGCGGCGGCCCGGGCCGGGCGGACGATGATCTCCAGGTCCTGCCCGGCCAGTTCCGGCAGGTCGAGCTGGAGGCGGCCGTCGGCGCCGGGGGTGACGGTTTTGCGGATCAGGCTCATGGGGGGCTTCCGAAGGCGGCGATTTCGTCGAGGGTGTAGCGCTGCATGTCGGCGCCGCCCTGCCAGGCCCGGTGCCAGGCCAGGCTGCGCGCCACGGCTTCACCGGCGTGCCAGCGGGCTTGCCAGCCCAGCCGGTTGCGGGCCTTGCTGCAGTCGAGCTTGAGGGTGTGGGCTTCGTGCACCTGAGGGGTGTCGGCCACGGCCCAGCGGGCGTCGGGGCCCCAGCCTTGCGCCAGGCGCTCGACCACCCAGGCGACTGTCTTGGCGTCGCTGTCGTCGGGGCCGAAGTTCCAGCTTTCGGCAAAGGCCGGGCCGCCTTCCGCCAGCCGCTGGGCGAGCAGGAGGTAGCCGGATAAGGGTTCCAGAACGTGCTGCCAGGGGCGGATGGCGTCCGGGTTACGCAGGGTGACGGGGGTGCCGGCGGCAAAGGCGGCCAGCACGTCGGGCACCAGTCGGCTCGGCGTCCAGTCGCCCCCGCCGATCACGTTGCCGGCGCGGGCGCTGGCCACAGGGATGCCGCTTGCGGCCAGGAAGGAGCGGCGGTAGGAGGCGACGACCAGCTCGGTGCAGCCCTTGCTGGCGGAGTAGGGGTCGTGACCGCCCATGGGGTCGTTTTCCCGGTAGCCCTGCGGCTGTTCGCGGTTTTCGTAGCACTTGTCGCTGCTCACCACCACCACGGCCCGGATCCCCGGCACCTGCCGGCAGGCGTCGAGCAGGTGCACCGTGCCCATGACGTTGGTGGCGAAGGTGTCCACCGGTGCTGCGTAGGACAGGGGCACCAGGGGCTGGGCTGCCAGGTGGAGGACGATCTCCGGGCGGGCGGCGGCCAGGGCGGTGTGCAGGGCGATGGCGTCACGGACGTCGCCCAGCGTGGAATGCATGCCGCCGGCCACGTCGGCGATCTCGAAAAGGGCCGGGGTGGTGTCGGGGGCGAGGGCGTAGCCGTGCACATCGGCCCCCAGGGACTGTAACCACAGGCTCAGCCAGCTGCCCTTGAAGCCGGTGTGACCGGTGAGGAAGACCCGCCGGCCCCGCCAGAAGGCCGGATTTACCAGGTTTTCCATGGGGCGTTGCCGCTGGTCCACAGGTCTTCCAGGACGGTCTTGTCGCGCAGGGTGTCCATGGGGCGCCAGAAGCCGGTGTGCTCAAAGGCGCGGAGTTGCTGCTGGGCGATCAATTGGCCGATGACCGGCCCTTCAAAGATGGTCTGGTCGCCATCGATCAGATCGAGCACCTTTGGGGACAGCACGAAGTAGCCGCCGTTGATGAAGCCGCCATCGCCCAGGGGCTTTTCGACAAAGGCACTGACGGCGTCACCCTTCAGCTCCAGGGAACCGAAGCGCCCGGGCGGCTGCACGGCGGCGACGGTGGCCAGCTTGCCGTGGGCGTGGTGGAAGGCGAGTTCGGCGCTGATGTCGATGTCGGCCACGCCGTCGCCGTAGGTGAAGCAGAAGGCCTCTTCGTTTTCCAGATATTGGCGCACCCGGCCCAGGCGGCCGCCGGTCTGGGTGGTGTCACCGGTATCCACCAGGGTCACGCGCCAGGGTTCGGCGTGGCGTTCGTGGATCTCCATGCGGTTGTGGGTCATGTCGAAGGTGACGTCCGACATGTGCAGGAAGTAGTTGGCGAAGTACTCCTTGATCACGTAGCCCATGTAGCCGCAGCAGATCACGAAGTCGTGGATGCC
>JAEUNV010000066.1 GCA_016790385.1 Zoogloea sp. | reverse complement strand
GAGGTGCAGATGCGCCAGCCGCGCCAGACGGTAGGCCGGTGGCCACACCAGCCCGACCCCGATGACCACCAGCGCCAGGACCAGGCAGCCCAGGGCCGCCACATACCAGCGCAAGCCAGGATGGGGCCGCCCCAGGGCCTTGCGCCCTTTGCCCAGCACCCACGCCAGAAAGACCACCGTCGCCACCACACCAAGGCTCACCGCGCCATGCAGCGCCCAGCCCGGAAGCCAGCCCCCCAGGGCACCCAGGGCCAGCAGGCCGGCCCCCTGCATCACCAGGGGCAGCCGGTGCACCGTGCCGCTGGCGCCACCGCTGCGGGTGAGCACGGGCACAAAGTGGCCCATGGCGGCAAACACCAGGGGCATCGCCCCCACCGCAAAGGCCGCATGGGCCGCCGCGGCCGGGGCTGCCCCCAGAACGGCCAGCCCGATTGCCAACGCAAAGGCCAGCACCGCGCAACATCCCAGATAGATCAGCACTACCCACATCCTTTCATCTTGTTCATGCCGAGCAATCACGGATCAAGGCCTGGCGAGGCGATCCATGCCTAGAGTGCCGATCCGAGCTTCCGGATACCCCACCCGATGGATGGTCAGCGTAGCCCCCCTGCCCCCCTCACCCGCTTTGCCCGCCGCTATCTCATTGCCGACGCGGCGCCCCTGTCCCGGGCTGAGCGCCTGCGCAGTGCCCTGGCGGCGCTGATCGGCCTGCTCATCTACGAGGCCGTGCTGTTCGTGGCACCGGTTGCCCCGGAGGCCCGGCGTGCCCTGGCGCCCCTGGGGGCCACCGCCGTCATCCTGTTCACCTTACCCCACTCGCCTCTCGCCCAGCCCTGGTCGGTGGCCGGCGGCCTGCTGCTCCCGGCCCTCACCGGCCTGGCCTGCGGCACATGGATCAGCTCGCCCTTTCTCGCCGCAGCCGTGGCCGTGGGTTTGTCGGTAGGCATGATGGGCTGGCTGCGCTGCATCCATCCACCTGGTGGTGCCATGGCCCTGGTCATGACCGCCCATGCCCTGCAAGGGCAGGATGCGGGCACCGGCTTGGCCGCCGTGGGCTGGAACGTGCTGGCCATGCTGATCGCCGCCACGGCCGTCAACAACGCCCTGCCCGGCCGTCGCTACCCCCTGTGCTCACCGCCGGTGCCCCAGCCCGGCCAGCCCCGACCGCCGACATCGGGGATCAGCCAGCCCGACCTGGCCGCCGCATTGCAGGAGATGGACACCTACCTGGACGTGAGCGAGGACGACCTGACCGAGGTCTTTGGCCGGGCCGCCAGACACGCCTTTCACCGCCACGTACTGCTCACCTGCGGCGCCATTGCCCGGCCAGCCCCCGTCAGCCTGAGCTTTGCCTCCGACCTCAACGAGGCCTGGCGCCTGATGCGCGTCCATCGGGCTGACGCCCTCCCCGTGGTGGACCGGACCGGTCGGCTCGAAGGCGTGCTGAGCCTGGAAGATTTCCTGCGTCACGTGGAGCCCGCGGAAGCGACTCGGGTGGGAGACAAGGTCCGCCGCCTGCTGCGCCCCACACCGGGCCCCTCCAGCGACAAGCCCGAAGTGGTCGGACAGATCATGCAGGCCGCACGCCATGGGCTGCGCATGGTGCGTGAATCGGACGGCATCGCCCTGGCGGCGGAGATCCTGTCGAGCACCGGGCAAACCCTGCTACCGGTGGTAGACGGGCAGGGGCGGCTGACCGGTGTGATCAGCCGCCCCCACATGACGGCAGTGCTCTTCCGGCACGAGGCCCTCGCCTACGTGCGTAACGACCGCCTGTAAGCCGCTTCAGCCGACCCGGGCAAAGTCGATCACAA
>JAEUNV010000052.1 GCA_016790385.1 Zoogloea sp. | reverse complement strand
GGTCAAGGCCCGCGCCCTGCCCCAGGTGGAGGACGGCCTCAAGCCGGTGCAGCGCCGCATCCTGTTCGCCATGAACGAGATGCGCCTGTCGCCGGGCGCCAAGCACGTCAAATCGGCCCGGGTGGTCGGCGACGTGATCGGCAAGTACCACCCCCACGGCGACTCCAGCGTGTATGACGCGATGGTTCGGGTCGCCCAGGACTTCTCCCTGCGTTACCCGCTGGTGGATGGCCAGGGCAACTTCGGCTCCCGGGATGGCGACTCGGCGGCGGCCATGCGTTACACCGAATGCCGCCTCACCCCCATCGCCGAGCTGCTGCTCTCCGAGATCGACCGGGGCACGGTGGATTTCCGCCCCAACTACGACGGCGCCTTCGAAGAACCCCAGCTCCTGCCGGCGCGGCTGCCCTTTGTGCTGCTCAACGGAGCCTCGGGCATTGCCGTGGGCATGGCCACCGAGATCCCCTCCCACAACCTGCGCGAGGTCGCCAGCGCCGCCATCCACGCCATCGAGAACCCCGAAGCCACGGTGGCCGACCTGCTGACCCACATCGCCGGCCCCGACTTTCCCGGCGGCGGCCAGCTCATCTCACCGGCCGCCGACATCCGCAAGGCCTACGAGACCGGCCGTGGCAGCCTCAAGCTGCGGGCACGCTGGATCGTCGAGGACCTGGCCCGGGGCCAGTGGCAGCTGGTGGTCAATGAGCTGCCCCCAGGCGTCTCGGCCCAAAAGGTGCTGTTCGAGATCGAGACCCTCACCAATCCCCAGCCCAAGACCGGCAAGAAATCCATCGACGCCGATCAGGCCCAGCTGAAGGCCGTGATGCTCGGCGCCCTCGACCGGGTACGTGACGAATCCGGCAAGGACGCACCGGTGCGCCTGGTCTTCGAGCCCAAGAGCCGCAACCAGGACGTCAGCGAGTTTGCCAACCTGTTGCTGGCCCACACCAGCCTCGAAACCTCCTCGTCCATCAACCTGGTGATGATCGGCCTGGATGGCCGGCCCGGGCAGAAGAACCTGGCCGACATCCTCCACGAGTGGGGCCGCTTCCGTGTCGTCACCGTGCGGCGGCGCACCGCCCACCGCCTGGGCCAGGTGGATGACCGCATCCACATCCTGGAAGGCCGTCACATCGTCTTCCTGAACATCGACGAGGTGATCCGCATCATCCGCGAGTCGGACGAGCCCAAGCCGGCCCTGATCGCCCGCTTCGACCTGTCCGACCGCCAGGCCGAGGACATCCTGGAGATCCGCCTGCGTCAGCTGGCCCGCCTGGAAGGCATCAAGATCGAGCGCGAGCTGGCTGAACTGCGCGGCGAGAAGACCGAGCTGGAAGCCCTGCTGGCCAACGAAGGCAAGCTACGCCGCCTGGTCATCAAGGAGATCCGCGCCGACGCCGACAAGTACGGCGATGCCCGCCGTACCCTGGTGGAAGAGGCTGTCCGCGCCGGTGTCACCCAGACCGTGGTGGATGAGCCCGTCACCGTGATCGTCTCGGAAAAGGGCTGGGTGCGTTGCCGCAGCGGCCATGGCGTGGATCTGGCCAACGTGGCCTTCAAGGATGGCGACCGCCTGGGCAGCGCCTTCGAATGCCGCAGCGTCGACAACCTCATCGCCCTCACCGACGGTGGCCGCGCGCTCACGGTCGCTGTTTCATCCCTGCCCGACGGCCGGGGCAACGGAGCGCCGCTGGCGTCCTTCGTCGAACTGCCCTCGGGCAGCCGCATTGCCCACGTGGTGGCCGGCCCGGCGGAGCGCGGCGTGCTGCTTTCCAGCGCCGATGGCTACGGCTTTCTGTGCTTGCTGGGCGATATGGTCGCCAGCAAACGGGCTGGCAAGCAGTTCGTCAGTCTGGAGTCTGGCGGACGCCTGCTCCAGCCACTGCTGTTCGATCCCGCCGAGGGCTTGCAGCTCGCCGCCTTGTCATCCACGGGGCGGCTGCTGGTCTTCCCCCTCGATCAGATGAAGTCCCTGTCCGGCGGCGGCAAGGGTGTGATCATCATGGCGCTGGACGAGGGCGAGGCGCTGGCCGCCTGCTGCGTCTTCCGCCATACCCTGACCCTGCTGGCGAGCACCCGGGGGGGCAAGGCGGTGGAACTGGCCGTCACCGCGAAGGATCTGGATCCGTGGATGGGCAAGCGAGCCCGTAAAGGCAAGCCGGCACCGGGACGTTCCGAAGCCAACGGCCTGCGCGGAGACTGATGTGAGCGGCCCGCCGATCGGCGGGCCAAGGCCTTTCCCCGGCCATCCCCCGGCGCCGCGCTGCCCGCCATGCGCCCGAGGGATCGATCAGCGCGAAGGGCCGCCTCCCTCCGGGTTGGCACCGGCCTGCGCCCGAAGCATGTTGCAAAACCAGTGCCCTTGTTCGATTGCGTCGTCCAGCGCCACATGGGTATGGGGCAAGGGATCGAACCACGCCTCCGGCAGCGCATCCCGACGACAGGCCCGGTAGGTCCGGCCCAGCATGCCCATGGCGTAGCTGCGGATGTCGACGACGGCATAGCCGAAGGGATTCTCAGTGGCGTAACGGGCCAGATACCACTGGACAAAGGGAAAGTCGAAGGCCGCCGGATAGGCCACGAACACCGGGCGCCCGGGCAGGCACTTGAGCCAATCCACATAACGAACCATGGCGATCTCCGGCGCTTCAGGCTCGTGTCGGCACGCCGCCCAGGCTTCCGGCTGGGTCCTCCACCAGCGCAGGGTTGCGGGATCGGGGCTGCATTCGGGCGGGCTGGTCAGATTCGCCGTGAACACCCCCAGCAGATGCTTGTCCGCGGTGAAGGCCGCGGAAGCGATGCTCAGCATGGCGTTTCGGCCGGGCACCGGGCCGTCCGTCTCGATATCGGTGCTCACATAGATTTCCATTGCTGCCCTTCTCCCCGCCGGATCGCCCGACTTTGCCACGCCCAAGACTGCAAGCACCCACACTCACCCCGGCACGGACACGTACCAAGGTAAAAATTGCCTCATCTCGCCGAATGATCTGACACACTTGGTGACGATTTAGTACTTTAGAGATAGAAGCTGGCGCCGTTACCGATCATACGGCGTCACGCCGCCCAAAGCTTTGCAGCCTCGCCCGGATCTCCATGAAACTTTCCGTCACCGACCGGACCCTGCCCCGTTATCACCTGGTCGGGACCCTGCTCGTCGTCCTGGCCCTCGCCCTGGCACTCGGCGCCAGCTTTCTATGGACATCCTACGCGGAACACCGGGACGCCCTCTTCCGCCTTGAAAAGAACTTCGAGAACAAAAAGCAGGAACGCCTGCGGGCCGAGATGGCCTCGGCCATTGCCTATCTCGATTTCGTGCATTCGCGCTCGGAGGCCGTCCTGCGCCACGCCCTGGCGGAAAAGGTATCGATGGCCATGCAGACGGCGCAGGGCATCTACGACCGGGAACACGGGCGACGCCCCGAAGGCGAAGTCAAGCGCATGATCATTGACGCGCTGCGCCCCCAGCGATTCTTTGAAGGCCGCGGCTACTTCTTTATTGACGACAGTGCGGGGCGATGCGTCCTCCTGCCCACCGCGCCAGCGCTGGAGGGTACATCCCTCTGGGACAACCAGGATGACACCGGGCACTACATCGTGCGCGGCCTGCTGGAAGCGGCGCGCGGCGGCAGGGAAGGTGGTTTCTCCAGTTACCGCTGGTATTCCCCCATCGACCCCGCCCGGATGTCGGACAA
>JAEUNV010000016.1 GCA_016790385.1 Zoogloea sp. | reverse complement strand
CCGTGCTCTTTGGCCCGGCGATAGGGGTTCTGTTGCAGGGGTTGATCTTTGCGCCGGTCATGCTGATTGCCGTTTGGGGGCGGTCCGGCGGCGATTGGGGTGTGGCACTTGCCATGGTCGTCGCTGGGGTGTGGGGCGTGGTGTGCGCGTGCGGCTTGCTGCGTCGTGTTTTCTTTGGTCGGCGATGGTCCGGGTCGGTGCTCCAGTATGTAGGGCTGGGACTTGGGGCCGTCGCTGCCCTGGCGGCCGCTGCGCAGGCGCCGTCGGGGCCAGTTGCCGTGCTGTTCGCTGCGCCCGTGTTGGGGGCCGCGCATCTATTACTTTTGGCGCGGCGGGCACATAGGGTTTCGCTTGAATGAAAACCCAGTATTACGTCGCATCCACCCTCGATGGCTTCATCGCCACGGAAGACGATTCCCTCGACTGGCTGTTTCCCCTTGGTGACGTGAATGCCTCCAGCTACCCGGCCTTCATTGCCGAGGTGGGGGCCCTGGCCATGGGCGCGTCGACCTATGAGTGGCTGCTGCGCAACGGGGACGCTGTGGCGGAGGAGACCGGTTCGCCCTGGCCGTATACCCAGCCGGCCTGGGTCTTCAGCCATCGGGTGCATCCAGCGATCGAGGGGGCGGACATCCGCTTTGTGGCAGGGGATGTCCGCCAGGTGCATGCCGACATGAAGACGGCAGCGGGGGGCAGGAACATCTGGATCGTCGGCGGCGGCGAACTGGCCGGTCAGTTCCTCGACGCCGGCTTGCTCGATGAGCTCATCGTACAGATCGGCTCGGCGACCCTGGGGAGTGGCAAGCCGCTGCTGCCGCGTCGGATCCTGAGCCCGGGGCTGCGCCTGCTGTCAGTCAGCCAGATGGGTTCCGGCATGGCGGAATTGCGCTATGCCGTGTGCCGGGACGAGGGGGCGGTTATGGGGGTGTCGGCTCCGGGTTGATGGGGACGGCGCTCAGCCCGGCTTCTTCAGCACATCCACCCGCTGGGGCGGGTAGAAGGTGGCGCCTTCCGGGCCGAGGTGGGCTTCGAAGGCCTGGCGTACTTGGGCGTAGAGATCCGGGGACAGGCGGTGCTTGGTGTGGGTCACCTGGATCATCCGTGCGTCGAACTCGGCGAAATCGGCAAAGTGGCTGCGGGTCTGGAAGAAAAGCTGGCGGTCGAGGGCCAGGATGCCGCCCTCCACGGCCCGGCATTCGGCGGCAAAGGCGGCTTCGCGCACGGTCTTCTCGTCGTGGAAGAGGCGGATGATTTCGTTGAAGTCACCGGCGTAGATCGGTTCGGAGATCCACGCCAGGCCGCCGGGGCGCAGCACCCGGGCGATCTCGGCCAGGGCCTGATCCATGTGCGCCACCGGCACGTGGTGCAGGGACTTGAACAGGATCACCAGGTCGATGCTGGCGTCGTCGGCGGGGATGGCCTCGGCGCCGCCGTGAAGAAAGCGGACCTGGGGCAGGTCGGTGATCTGGAGGTTGCGGGCGTGCTGGATGCTGTCCACCTCCAGGGCCAGGATCTCGCGCACCCGGCCGCTCTCGGCGAGGCTGCGGGTCTTCTCGGCGCGGCCGCAGCCCAGCTCCAGCACCCGGGCGCCGTCGAGGGGCAGTTCGGCCAGCATGAGCTGGACTTCGTTGCAGCGCTGGGTATGGCTGGGGTCGGCGATCTTCATGGTCATGGCGGCATGGGGCTGGGCTTGGCGGGCTGAAATATTAGCAGGCTGTGATGCTTCGGCTGCGCAGCGCTGCCGCTCCCGCAGTGCCCGCGTCAAGGCCCGGCCCCTCTTCCGCAGTGGCGATGCCCCAATGAAATGCCTGTTTCCCCTTGGGGTGATTCCTTCCGCTTTTTCGGGCTCTTGTAAAAAAGTGAACGT
>JAEUNV010000668.1 GCA_016790385.1 Zoogloea sp. | reverse complement strand
TTACCGACACCACGAGCCGCAACGAACTCGACCTCATGAGTCGCGCCCTTGACGCCACTGCAGGGCAAGTGGGCACGCTGATCGGCGAAGTCAAGCGAGCCAGTGCGGCAGTGCGGGAGGTTGCGGAATCGGTGCGGGCCGGCTCCGACAATGTGGTCAGTCGCACCACCACCCAGTTCGAAGCTGCTGCCAACCTCGCTTCCGCTGTTGAAGAACTCTCGGTGAGCATCACCCATGTATCAGACAGCGCTGCCGCAGCCCGAGACATTACCCAGCTCGCACAGCAGCGGGCCGAGAGCGGCGGCGACACCGTCCGCGAGATGATCGGAGGAATGGGTCGGATCTCCACACAGATCGACAAGGCGGGCGACGCGGTTAACCTTCTTTCCGAACGCTCCGCGCGTATATCGAACATCGGCAAGATCATCAACGACATCGCCGACCAGACCAATCTGCTAGCCCTCAACGCCTCCATTGAAGCCGCCCGCGCCGGCGAAAGCGGCCGCGGATTTGCGGTGGTCGCCGATGAAGTGCGCAAGTTGGCGGAACGCACCGCCACATCCACCCGCGAGATCAGCTCCACGGTCAGTGAAGTCCAGTGCGAAGCAGACCGGGTCGTCGCCATGATCCGAGGCGTCACCGACGAAGTTCGCAACGGCGTCCGCTTGGCCACCGACTCCGGCACCGTGCTCGAAACGATCCGAAACGAGGGTGACCGAACCACAAGCGCAGTCAACGACATCGCCGACACGACGCGGGAACAAAGCGCAGCCAGCCAGGATGTTGCTCGAGGCGTCGAGCAGATCGCCCAGATGGCTGAACAGAACAACCAGATCACCCGGAATACCCACGAGCAAACGACCGTACTCGAACACCTGGCCGCCGAGCTCGAAGCCAAGGTCAGTCACTTCCGGATCTGAAACAAGACCGGCTCCTGGTGGCCCCTCCCTCAGAGGGGCTGGCCCGCGTTGCATTGGAACACGGGCTTTCGGCAAGCAGGAAGGGCCGTGTTAAACTCCTGTTTTGACTCAAGCCCCCTGGATCACCATGTTTTCCAAGCAAAATACCCTCGCCAAGGTCGACCCCGAACTCTGGCAAGCCATTGAGGCCGAAAACCGCCGTCAGGAAGATCACATCGAACTGATCGCGTCCGAGAACTACGTCAGTGCAGCTGTCATGGAAGCCCAGGGCTCCCAGCTCACCAACAAGTACGCGGAAGGTTATCCTGGCAAGCGGTATTACGGTGGTTGCGAATTCGTCGACCTGGCCGAGCAGCTGGCCATCGACCGCCTCAAAGCGCTCTTCGGCGCCGAGGCCGCCAACGTCCAGCCCAATTCCGGCTCCCAGGCCAATCAGGCCGTGCTGATGGCATTTGCCAAGCCCGGCGACACCATCATGGGTATGAGCCTCGCCGAAGGCGGTCACCTGACCCACGGCATGCCCCTCAACATGTCGGGTAAATGGTTCAACGTTGTTGCCTACGGCCTCAACGAGCAGGAAGAGATCGATTACGACAAGATGGAGGCGCTGGCCCGCGAGCACAAGCCACGCATCATCATCGCAGGTGCGTCCGCCTACGCGCTGCGTATCGATTTCGAGCGTTTTGCAAAGATCGCCAAGGAAATTGGCGCCATCTTCTGGGTCGATATGGCCCATTACGCCGGTCTGATTGCAGCTGGCTACTACCCCAACCCGGTGCCTCACGCCGACGTGGTCACCTCCACCACCCACAAGACGCTGCGTGGCCCCCGTGGCGGCATCATCCTGATGAAAGCCGAACACGAGAAGGCTCTCAACTCCGCCATTTTCCCGGGTCTCCAGGGCGGTCCGCTGATGCACGTCATCGCCGCCAAGGCCGTGGCCTTCAAGGAAGCCGCCGAGCCGTCCTTCAGACGCTACCAGGAGCAGGTCATCGCCAATGCCCGTGTGATGGCCCGCGTGCTGGGTGCTGAGCGTGGCCTGCGCATCGTTTCAGGCCGCACCGAGAGCCATGTGTTCCTGGTGGACCTCCAATCCAAGAACATCACCGGCAAGGAGGCCGAAGCCGCATTGGGCCGCGCCCACATCACCGTCAACAAGAACTCGATTCCGAACGACCCCCAGAAGCCCTTCGTGACTTCCGGCATTCGTATCGGCTCCCCGGCGATGACCACCCGCGGTTTCACCGAGATCGAGGCCGAACGAATCGCGCATCTCATTGCCGACGTGCTCGACAAGCCGAATGACGAAGCCACCACCGAGAACGTGCGCGCCAAGGTTGCCGAGCTGTGTCGCAAGTTCCCGGTTTACGTGGCGTAAATCGCTCACCGGCAGGCAGGCGCACTAGCCCATGCATTGTCCCTTCTGCGGCGCCGAGAACACGCAGGTCACCGACACCCGTGAGAACGAGGACGGTGACATTGTGCGGCGCCGCCGGCGCTGTCTTTCCTGTGACAAACGCTTCACCACCTACGAGCGCATCGATCTGAAGATGCCGCAGGTGGTCAAGAAAAATGGCAGCCGTACCGAGTACAGCCGCGACAAGCTGCTCGGAAGCCTGAGTCTTGCACTACGCAAGCGGCCGGTCATGGCCGAGAGTGTCGAAGCTGCCGTTGACCGCATCGAAGCCAAGCTGCTCTCCTCGGGTGAGCGCGAGATTCCTTCCGAGCGCATCGGAGAGCTGGTGATGCGGGAGCTGAAGAAGCTCGACAAGGTGGCCTACATCCGTTTTGCGTCGGTCTATCGCGCCTTCGAGGATGTGGATGAGTTTTCGGAGGTCATCCGGGAAGTCAGCACCCGCCCCCGCGGCCGCCCCCCCAAAACCTCCTGAGGGTTTTCCAATGATCGCCACCGCCGACGACTACCGGTGGATGGCCCGCGCCCTCGAACTGGCGGAGCGTGGGCTGCTCACCACCACCCCCAACCCCCGGGTCGGTTGCGTCATCGTCCGCGAGGGTGTGATCGTCGGTGAGGGCTGGCACGTTCGGGCAGGCGGCCCCCATGCCGAGGTCCATGCCCTTGCAATGGCCGGTGAACGGGCGCGAGGCGCAACGGCTTACGTAACGCTGGAACCTTGCTCCCATTTCGGTCGTACTCCACCCTGTGCCGATGCGCTCGTTAGCGCTGGTGTGGCGCATGTCGTGGTGGCAATGGAAGACCCCAACCCGCTTGTTGCGGGGCGCGGCATCGCCCGCCTGCGGGCGGCCGGCATAAGTACCGTTTCGGGCGTCCAGGAAGCCGAAGCACGGGAACTGAACATCGGATTCATTTCACGCATGACCAGGGGGCGCCCCTGGCTTCGTCTCAAGGCTGCCGCCACCCTGGATGGCAAGACCGCCCTGGAAAATGGCATCTCCCAGTGGATCACCGGCGATGACGCCCGTCGA
>JAEUNV010000659.1 GCA_016790385.1 Zoogloea sp. | reverse complement strand
CACCTGTGTGCAGGACGCCTTCAATCTGGCGTGGAAGCTGGCCTACGTCATCCAGGGCCATGCCGGGCCGCAGCTGCTCGCCACCTACAGCGCGGAGCGGGCGCCGGTCGGGCGGCAGATCGTCCTGCGGGCCAATCAGTCCAGGCTCGACTACGCGCCCCTCAAGGCCGCCTTCCGGGTGGACGGCGCCGACAACCCGGTGGCCGCCGGCATCGCCCGCTTTCGCGACCCGGGGCCGGATGGCGTTGCGGCACGCAAGGCCGTGCAGGCCGCCCTGGCGCTGAAGAACACCGAATTCAACGCCCAGGGCGTGGAGATGAACCAGCGCTACACGTCCACCGCGGTGGTCCCCGATCCGGCCGCGGGCGAGGAAGTGTGGCGGCGCGACCCCCTGCTTCATCTCCAGGCCACCACCCGGCCGGGGGCGAAGATTCCCCACGCCTGGCTGGTGGATCGCCGCGGCCACCGCGTGTCGACCCTCGATGTCACCGGCAAGGGCCGCTTCACGCTGGTGACCGGCCTGTCCGGCACGGCCTGGCAGGCTGCCGTGGCCGCTCTGGCACTGCCTTTCCTGGATTGCCTGGTTACTGGCGCGCCGGGCAGCGCCGACCCCTACTGCGCCTGGCAGGCCGCCCGCGAGATCGACGAGGCCGGCGCGCTGCTGGTGCGCCCCGATGGCTACATCGCCTGGCGCCAGCCCGAGGCTGTTGCCGATGCCGACACCGCAAGCCGCCAATTGGCGGAGGCCTTGTCCCAGGTGCTTGACCGCAGCGTCTGACCGGTAGGCTACCGACCCATCCCCCGTCGTACCCCAATAAAAGAGGAGACATGATGAAAAAGCAGATGCATCGACGTGTATGCCAGACCCTGGCCGTGGCGCTGACGGGCCTTGGCGCAATCCCCGCCCTGGCCGACGTGAATATCGGCGTGATCTTTTCGCTCACCGGCCCCGCCGCCTCCCTGGGGCAGGAAACCCGAAAGTCCATCGACTTGATGCCCCGCAGCGTCGGCAAGGAAAAAGTGAACTTCATCGTTCTCGATGACGCCAGCGACCCCACCAACGCCGTCAAGAATGCCCGCAAGCTCACCGGCGAGGACAACGTGGATCTGCTTTTCGGCCCCAACCTCATCACCGCCGGCTTGGCCATTGCCGATGTGGCCAACGAAAAGAAGGTTCCGCTTTTGTCCCAGGCGCCCATCGTCGTCGGCCCCGACAAGCACCGGTGGGCGTTCCGGGTGGAGCCCATGGCCGATGTGATGGTCGGTCGCGTGGTGGCCGACATGAAGGAGAAAGGCGTCAAGACGGTGGCCTTCATCGGCTTCTCCGATTCCTGGGGCGAACTCCTGCTGAAGGGCCTCACCAAGACCAGCGAAGCCGCCGGCATCCGGATCGTCGCCACCGAGCGCTTCGGGCGCACCGACAACAGCGTCACCGCCCAGGTGCTGAAGCTCGTGGCGGCCAAGCCGGATGCCGTGTTCGTGGGCGGCTCGGGCACGCCCGCCGTGATGCCCCACTCCGCCCTGCGCGAGCGGGGATATGGCGGCCCGATCTACCATTCCCATGCGGTGGCCAACAAGGATTTCCTGCGCGTTGGCGGCAAGGCCATTGAGGGCGCCCGTCTGGCCGTGGCCCCGGTGGTGGTGTCGGAACAACTGCCCGAAGGCCATCCCAACAAGGCTGTCGGGCTTGCCTTCGACAAGGCCCTCGAAGGCAAGTACGGGGCCGAGGCGCGCTCCAGCTTCGCCGGCGCATCCTGGGACGGCTGGCTGATCACCGAGGGCGCCATCGCCACCGCCTTGAAGACCGCCCGGCCGGGAACCCTCGAGTTCCGCGAGGCCATGCGCAATGCCCTGGAAAAGACCGCCCGGGTGGTGGGCGCCAACGGCACCTACACCATGAGCTCCGAGGATCACGGCGGCTACGACCCCCGCTCCGCCGTGCTGATCGAGGTGGCCGGAGGCCGCTGGAAGCTGGTCAAGTGAAGTCGGCGCGGCCCGTACCGGGGCGTGCCGCCTAAGGGCGCCCGGGTACGCTTTCTGCATGACAGGGGCTCCCGGCGCGCCGAGCGCCGGGAGCCGGCAGGCGCTTCCGCCTTCCGGCAATCATTGCCGACAGGGAGGCAGATTATGGACATTCGTGCCGTGGGGCAGCCGATCAGCGCATCCCAGCGCCACAGCTACAGCGAGACCCCCGACAGCGACTTTTGCCAGACCTTCCAGTCCGCCTATGCGACGGCGGCGGGGCGCCTTGCCGAGGCGGAGGCCGTGGCCGGCGAGGCGGGGCCGAGGGCTACCGAGGCTCTGGAGAGCATCCTCGGGCGTACCCATGTCGAGCTGGCCGCCCTGCGGGGGGTGGATTCCGACACTCAGGCCCGCTACGCCCGAGTGCTTGGTGAAGCCTATGGCAGCGGCGCCATGGACCATGCCCGGCAGTTTCTGGCCGGTCTCTCCGCCGAGGCGCTGGAGGCGGTCCGTCGAAACCACGCCCTCGCCGACCCCATCAACGTGGGCGCCATCAGCGAGGAGGGCGCCCGCAACCTCCTGCTGCCCGAGGGCTACAGCGTGGATCTCAACCAGGACGGCTTCGATGAGGTGGGCGCCGCGCGGGTGATCCACTTTCCCCCCAAGGCGGCCCCGGCGGCGGTGCGGGAGGCCTGGTTCCAGGCCACTGCTTCCATGGAAGCGGGCGACGTGATGACCTATGGCCTCATGATGCATGGCGCCATATACGGTTTGCGCATCGACGATACGGCCACCACCGTGCCCAAAAAGCCCGATGACATCGACAGTTACCGTCAGGTCGTCGCGGATTTCCTGGCTGCCCTGGAAGATCAGCGCGGCCTGCTGACCCCGGAACAATACGCCCGCGACAAGGACTTTTTCACCCGCCTGGGGGCGCTGCTCAATGCCTGATGCGCGCCGCCCAGCGGGCCGGGGCCGCATTGCCGGGCCCGCCTGCAA
>JAEUNV010000554.1 GCA_016790385.1 Zoogloea sp. | reverse complement strand
CGCAAATGGGGGCGGGCGGTGCGCAAGGGCGCAGGCGGGATCGGCGGGAAGCAGCGGCATCAACAACGCGGGCGAGGGCGGGAAGGCGCTATTGTGCCCCAATCCGGCCTGCTTTCTTCCGCTGAAGTCAGGCAGGCAGGGAGTTGCGGCGGATGGGGGTGCTCTTGTAGGCGTTGCGCGCCAGGAGTTTCCAGAACAGTCCAAAGGCGGTGGTGCCTTGGTGTACGGCTTTGCGAGGCAGGGTCAGCAGATCATCGGCGGGGGTGGCGGCTGCGCGCAGGCAGGTGGTGCCGGTCAGGTAGCCCGCGGCGGCGGCGGCCTCCACGGCCCGCAGGTCATGGCTGCCATAGGGGTAGCAGAAGTGCTCTACCGGCGAACCCAACACGTCCTGGAGCACCTTCCTGCTGTCGGAGAGCTCCCGGGTGATGGCGGCGGCGGAGTCCAGCGTGGCCAGGCGGGGATGACTCAGGGTGTGGGAGCCCACGGTGAAACCCATGGCCTGAACCTCGTTCAACTGGGCAGCGTTCATCAGCGGGGCCGGGCTCAGTCCCTCGGGGGCGACCCAGTCGGAATGGCCGCCCAGTTTTCCGGCCACCGCGTAGACGCAGGCCGGATAGCCATGTTCCGCCAGCACCGGCGCGGCATGTTCGAGAAAGTCCACGTAGGCATCGTCAAAGGTCAGCGCCACGGCCCGGGGCGGCAGCTCAGCCTCACCGCGCAGGCCGGCAACGGCCGCATCAAGGCTGACCACCGGGTAACCGAGGCGGCGGAGCATGCTCATCTGCGCCTTGAACCGGGGCAGGTGGCAATACTGGCCACGATGGGAGGGCATGCGGTCGGGAAAATCGCCGACACGGTGGTACATCAGAATATGGACGCGTGCGATCAAATTCAGCCCCTCTCAGACCCTGGCTTGAACAAACAGCCACACGATCAGCCCGACGAAACCTGTCCACACGCAGATATTGCGGATCTTCTTGAGGGAGCGCTGGAGCTTGATGCGCTGCCGGCTGGCCTGGAAATGCTCGACCACCGGGGTCTCGTCGCCGCGGTCAAAGATCTTCACGTAGCTCGATGGCAAGGCGGCCACGCGGAGGGTGGACGTCCGTGCCATTGCTGCCGTGAAACTGTCCTGGTCCACCCCGAGCAGCATGTTCTCCTGGGCGTCGATCCACGTCTGGACGAAGGCTCGCACGGCGGGCACATTGCGCAGAAAGAGGGTACCCGTAAGGTAGGGATGGGACATGCCGCTGTCGGGGGACGCCTTGAATACGCCCAGATCGGCCGGGAAGTCGTCAAACAGCACCAAAGGCGAACGCACGACGGAATCGGCGTCGAGGTAGACGATGTTGCGATCCGGAAAGCGGGTCAGGCATTCGAGCAGGAACTCGGGCTTGATCCGTGTGTTGGCCTCCCAGAAGCCTCGGCTGGAGTAACGTTTGAGGAAGCCGGGCGTGCCGGTGGCCTCCAGGGAAGCGCGCAGCGCCTCGGCCTCGCGGACGTAGTTATCGGTATAGAAGCAGCAGGCGACGAAAGATCCGTTGCCGGACCCTTCAATGAAGCGCTCTCCCTCTTTCAGATCATGTTGTGACATTCAGGTATCAGGTGTCTTTTTTCCGATTATCACCGAAAAGCATCGCCTGAAACCCGCCGATCTTTACATTTGTAAGCAGATATTCGGGAACAAATCCCTTTCCTTTCAAATGCCTGTCATCACCCTGTCAAAACAGGCGGGAACTCGGCTTACACACCGTTCAGGCCGGGCGCATGCAGTTCCCTCATGCGACGCAGGACGTCGTCAACATGGATGGCCGACATGCCTTCGCCGACCAGCGCGTGCAACAGCGGATCATGGGCAAGGGGCGGTGTGACACCGAAAAGCCCGAGGGACGGCACGCCGTTGGCAACCGCCATGTTCAAGACCCCCGTATCGTTGCCCAGGCAGAACTGGCATTGGCGCAGCAGGGCGGCGGAGCGCTGGATGGATGCCTGAGTCGAGGCGAGGAGGTTGCCGCGCAGGTGTGAAGGTGTGGCTTCGACGATGGCCCGGGCTGCGTCCGCCTCCGCCGGGCCGCCGAGCAGCACCACGGCGATGCCCTCTTCCAGCAGGTGCGTTGCCAGCTCCGCAAAGCGCGGCGCCCCCCAGTTCTTGCGGGCTTCCGAGGTTCCGATCGAGAAGGCATGGCGGTGGGGCGGGAATGCCCGCAGGTCTTTCTCGGCCTGGGCGAGGGCATCGGGCAGCACAGCCATGCGTGGTACGACCGGCCCATCCACCAGGCCGTGGGCAATACTGAAGGCGGTTGCCTCCGGGAACACCCAGTTGCCGGGCCCGGTGTAAGGCTGGATGAAAGCTTGTTCGGTAAGTATCAGGCGTTCCAGGGCTGTGAAACCGAAGCCGATGCGCTGCGGAATACCGGCCAGGACGGCCATCAGCGCGTAGCGGGCCCGCCCGGAAAAGATGAAGATGCGCTCGTAGCGGCGGGCCCGCAGCGCACGGATGAAGGCCAACTGGGCGAAAAAACCGTCATGCCGACCCTTGCGGTGCTCGGATTTGCGCGGCCGGTGATCGTACTCGATCACCTCGTCTACCCAATTCTCGGCGGCCAGCACGTCGACGGCCCGGGATGACGGCCTCGCCATCACACTGGCCTTGCCCCCCGCGCTCCGTTCGGCGATTGCACGCAGGTAGGGCAGATGCCAGACCAGATCACCAATTCCGCTACGGTGGTGGACCACCAGGGTACGCGGGCGGAGTC
>JAEUNV010000543.1 GCA_016790385.1 Zoogloea sp. | reverse complement strand
TCTGGATGCGCGGCAGGGTCTTGCGGCCCTCCTGGATGAAGATGTGGCAGCTGCCACATTCGGCCTTACCCTCGCATTTGTGGGAAATGCTCTCCCCCGCCGCCAGAATGGCGCTGAGAAGCGGAGTGCCGGCGACAACGTCGACGGCCTTGCCCGAGGGCTGGATGGTGAGTAGAGCCATGAAACTTCCTTTAAGTCGTACTGCTGAATGGTGAAAAAGCCTTCAACCCAACCGGGCCAGAAGGGCGGGAACGAATACGTCGAGCGGCAGGGGGATGCGCTCTATGCCCTGCTCGGCCAGGAAGCGCGCTTCCATGCGGGTCGGCTCATCGGGCAGCACGGCCCAATGACGATCCGACGAACGCTTCATGATCTGCCGGGCAAAGGCGCGGGGCAGCTGATCGTTGAAGCGGCACCCCACGAACAGGAAGTTGCTGCCGGTGCGCAGGCGCTGCACCTCGACCGGGATCGGGGTCTGGATGTCGATCTCGGTGAGCACCTCCACGTAATCGGTATCCGACACCAGGTAGTTGCCGGCAGGGCCATGGGCGCCGATGGGCTTGTAAAGGATGGTCTTCCAGTCCGGATTGCAATCCGGCACGGCGTCGCCCGCCGCGTCGTACCACCCCGTCCAGGTGCCGAAATGCTCGGACTGGGCCAGGCCCTGGACCTGCCCCCAGGTGCCGGTGGGCGCGTGGGCGGCCAGGGCGGTGGCCATGGCGTCGTCGTACCAGGCATCGACGATCAACGGAAAGCCGAAGCCGGCCAGGCTTTCATGCAGGGGCGAGGGCTTTGGTGGCGCCGCAAAGGCCTCGTTCATGAGGCCGACAAGCGTCTTGCGGTGCTTGAAGTTCTCGATGTACTGGGCCGACTGGGTGAGCCGGTTGCGGATCTTGTGGGGCACCGAACTCTTGGCGGTGAGCTGGACCACCAAGGCTTCCGGGGTCGCCGGCACCGCGTAGTCGGGCGCCAGGGCAAGCACGCGGGGCCCAAGATAGGGCACCACGCGCCCCGCGGCCAGGGCCTCGACCAGGCTGACGGGAAGACCATCGGGCAGGATGGCGGAGGGAGTGGGAGCAGCTAGGGTGGTCGTCATGGGGAACCTCGGGTGACTTACAGGTAGATCGCAGCGCCGGCGCCCACGTTGGTGCAGGCGTCCTTGAGCGTCTTGACCAGAAACTTGACCTCGTCGGCGCCCAGTTGCCCGTAAAAGGGCAGCGCCAGGGAACGGTCGCCAATGCGTTCGGTGTTCTTCAGGCAACCGCGTTTGCAGTTGTAGGCCTCGCCCAGCGCCTGGTAGGCGAACTGCTGGTGCATGAGGGCGCTGAAGGGCGCAGCCTCGATGAGGTCGGCCTCCAGGTCGTCCACGATCTGCGCGCGGGAGCTGGCGCTGAAGCGGGCGCCCAGGTGCACCACGTAGAGCATCCAGTGCACTTCATCCACGTCCGGCCCCAGGTAGGGTGGCTTGATGCCCTCGAAGCTCTGCATCTCCTCCCGGTAGAAGGCCTCCACCTGCTTGCGACGGGCCAGGATCTCGTCGATGCGTTCAAGCTGGGCCAGCCCCAGGGCGGCGGTGAGGTCGCTCATGCCGCCCTGCAAGGGCACCCGGCTGCCGATGGACACGGAGGCGCGATCGGCCAGGCGATGGGCGCGCAGGTAGCGCAGCTCGGTGGCCAGATGCGGATCATCGGTAAGCACCATGCCGCCCTCGCCGCAGCACAAGGCACCGGGCTGCGAGAAGTCGAACACCGACAGATCGCCGAAACTGCCCACCGGCTTGCCCAGGTAGCGCGAGCCGATGGCCTCGGTTGAATCTTCCAGCAGCGCCACGCCGCGGGATTCGGCCAGTTGGCGCAGGGCTTTCCAGGCCGCCGGATGGCCGTTGCAGTTGTTGCCGATGATGGCCTTGGTCTTTGGCCCGATACGTTCGGCCGCGGCCGACGGCGAGATGCAGCCCGACCAGTAATCGATCTCGGCAAAGTTGGGGGTGGCCCCGGCAAGCAGGATGGCGTGCGCGGTCTGGTGCCAGCCATAGGCGCAGGCCACCACTTCATCCCCCGGCCCGATGCCCAGCGCCCGCAGGGCCAGCCACATGCCGATGGTGCCGCTGGCGGTGGCCACGCCATAGGCACGGCCATGATGGGCCGCAAACTCGGCCTCGAAATCCTCCACCAGCGGCCCCGCGGAGAGGCGTGAGCTGCGCAGGGCCCGGATCACCCGCTCCAGTTCAAGGCCGCTGACGTCCGGGTCGGTCAGCAGGATCCAGTCCTCGTCGTGGTCCCCTTCCAGGGGGGAGACTTGGGCGTCCATGATCAGCTCCTTGCCGCCAGCACAAGCCCGGCGGCCGCGGCGGGATTGGCAGTCATCGACCAGCAATGGCCGTCGCATCCCATGAGAAAGATATTGGCGGCCGCCGTCGCGAAAGCCGGGGTCTCCCCCCGCATGTCGAGGGCGTCCACCACGGTGACACGCAAGCCGCTCCAGCGGGCGCGGGCTTCGGCAGCCAGGGTGGCGACGTCGGGCGCCGCGTTGCCGAGCTCGACCAGGGTGTCCAGGTCTTCAGCGCTGAGCGGCATCATTCACCTCCCACCTTGCGCGCCTCTACCGTGATGGGCAGGCGGGTTTCCGCCGCCATCTCGGGCAGCGCCAGGACCCAGCCATTGGCCAGGGTGATGGTGCCGCCCCACAGGCCGGCGTTTTCCTGGGAGACCACGGGTTCTTCCAGATCCTTCTTGGGCACATAGGCCGACAGGCCCTGGGGAGTGTTGCGCAGCATGACTTTCATGATGAGGCTCCGGAAGTTGAGTAATACGGTTCAGATACGGGTCATGCGGTAAAGGCTTCGGACAACAGCGGCGTGAGCGCGGCCTGAAGGGTTTCGATGACATGGGCGATCTCGGCCGGCGTGGTTTCGGCCGACAGGGAAAAGCGCACGGCCGCCTTGGCCGCAGCCACGTCCACGCCCATGGCAAGCAAGACCGGGGAAGGCTCAGTGCCCCCCGAACTACAGGCCGAGCCGCTGGATGCACAGATGCCGGCACGGCCCAGGCGTTGCAGCACCACG
Source organism: Zoogloea sp. (assembly GCA_016790385.1). Taxonomy (GTDB): domain Bacteria; phylum Pseudomonadota; class Gammaproteobacteria; order Burkholderiales; family Rhodocyclaceae; genus Zoogloea. The sequence goes on along the minus strand of JAEUNV010000543.1, from coordinate 329 downwards.
TCCGCGTCGATCAGGCCGAAGGCCATGCAGGCCGTGTTGGGCAGGCGCGACGCACCGGCGCCGAACACCCTCAATCCTGGCAAGGCCTCGCCCAGGCCCGCCTCAAGGGCATCGCGCAGGGCGGCGATGCGCGGCGCGACGGCCAGGGCCGACTCGGCCTGCCGGGCCGCGACACCAAAGCCGACGATGCCCGGCACGTTCTCGGTGCCGCCCCGGCGCTTGCGCTCCTGGTAGCCCGGCAACAAGGATTCAAAGGGCGCGCCCTTTTTCACCACCAGCACGCCAACCCCCTTGGGGCCGTGCAGCTTGTGGGCCGAGGCGGTGAGGAA
>JAEUNV010000563.1 GCA_016790385.1 Zoogloea sp. | reverse complement strand
CGCCAACACCACAGAACTTCGCCGTGAAACCTATATCCAGGTGGCCAAAGCCCTGCTCCGCGGCGATGCCGACATCGGCTTCATGCCTGTCGAGGCCTTCGAAAATCTGTCTTCGCTGGTGCAACGAGATCTGCGAGTCCTGGTCACCAGCCAGATCCAGGTGATCCACCATGCCTTCCTGATCGGCCCGGTCCTCTTCGAGCACGCCGACGCCATCTCCGAGCTGTTGATGTCCATGCATCAATCAGACAAGGGTCAGTCCATGCTCACCGCGTTGGGCGCACAGCGCTGGCAGCCCCTTGACCAGGAGGACGTGGAATTCATGATCGACATCATCTCCACACTGACCACGTGACGCCCTTCCTGATCGATCCGGACATTCCCGGGCGCATCCGCCCAGCCACGCCACCGGCCGTCTTCGGCCTGCCCGTGCGAACCCTGGGCATCGCCTCCCACTGGCACAGCCCTGCCACCGGCGCCCTGCTGGCAGCCGAGATCGGGCGTCGCCCGCGCAACCTGCACACCCATCTGCAACGCATTTCCCTGTGGGCCAGCCTCGGGGATGACGCCGCGGTCACTGCAGCGCTCATCGACTTCTGGATCGTCCTCGGCCGCTGCGGCCAAGCATTGCGCCAGCGCATGCTGAAGAACCACGCGGCCCCCTTGGCCGAAGCCGGGCTGGCCGAATACCTGGCTGAGCACCTGGAGACCGGTATCGACCAGCATGACCCACGCATCGCCTGTCCGGGCAGCGTATTGGCTCGACCGGTTGCGGGTCGCCGCCAATTCGTGCGTCGCACCTCAACTGCGGCCAATCGGCCATGAAAGCCCCTGCTGCGCCCCCTCCGGCGGGAGGCCCCTGCGCCCTGCACCTGCTCCACGTAGGCAGCATGGACGCGAGACTGATCGGACTGTCCATTGAGCGCCACTGGACGCGTTCCGTACACCTCGTCAGCACCCTTGCCGACGCGCAGGTGGTGCTGGTGGACTGTGACCGTCCCGGCATCGACGCCGCCCTGGAGAGCGTCGCCGGAAACCCGCGCATTGGCATCGTCTATTACGCATTCCACCCCCGCGACCACGCCACTCGATTTCACCCCCGGCCCGTTCTCGGCAAACCGCTCAATCTCGAATCCCTGCCTGCAACCCTCGCCCAGGCTCGAGCGGACGCCTCAAGGCTGATTGCCGCGGCCGCGCCCCGCTCGCAGCAGCCCGCCCACCAGACTCCGCCCACGCCCCATCACGCCTCTCCGCCGCCCCCCCGTGCGGGCTCCCCGGCACCGCTGGGTCAAGGTGTAATGGATGAGGACGAGAGGGATTTTTGCGGCGCCATGGACGACCTGCCCCTCACGCCCACCGGAGCGCTGCCCGACAAGCTCTTCTTCGAACCCGACGACTACCTCATCGGCCGTCTGCACCGGGCGCTTGCTCAAGCCACCGCAAGCGGCCGGCCACAGATCATCTCCGGGCTGCCCCGCCTCATCGGCATCCAGCCCCGACCGCAGCCCCTATGCATCACGGCCTTCCGCGAGAACCACTTGCGCCCGCTGGCGATGACCCAACTGCCCGAAGCCACCGGACGCATCGTCAGTACGGTGATCATCGACGATGCATCCGGCGCACTCACACACTCGGCTGCCGAAGACTTTCTCTGGAATACCGCCGCCTGGGCCGCCCGAGGCCGGCTGCCTGCCGGGACCAACCCCTATCTCCCCGTTCGTCTGCGGGCCTGGCCCAATTTCACCAGCGCCTGCGCCACGCCCCACGCGCTGCGCATTGCGGCCCTGTGGACACGGACGCCCGCCAGCCCGGTCGATATCGCCACGCGCCTGGGCATCCCGCACCGCTACGTCTTCTCGGTGTATTCCGCAGCCCACTTCGCCAACCTGCTCGACGCCCGGATCGAGCCGGACCAGATCGTCACGGCACCGCCACCCACCGTGCCACCGGTGGCCGAACGCCAGGCACGGCCCTCCATCCTTTCCCGAATCCTCAGGAAACTCCGCGATGCGGTCTGAACGCGCCCGCCATAACAAGATCATCTTTTCCGGCACCGTGGGTGCAGGAAAAAGCACCGCGATCAACGCACTCAGCGATATTCCGACGGTCAGTACGGAGGCCGTCGCCAGCGACGAAACCGCCCGCCTCAAACGCACCACAACAGTGGCCATGGATTACGGCGTACTGAATCTGCCCGGCGGCGAAAAGGTCATGCTCTACGGCACCCCCGGGCAGGAGCGCTTCAGTTTCATGTGGGACATTCTCTCGGAAGGCGGGATCGGCCTCGTCCTGCTGATCAACAACGCCAACACCGCCCCCCTGGCGGATCTGCAGGTTTATCTCGAGGCGTTCGGACCGTTCATTTCCAGCACCGCCGTCGCCATCGGCGTCACCCACATGGACCGGGCCCCCGAGCCCGGTCTGGATGCCTACCGCAGTCACCTGATCGCCCTCGGAATCACCCCTCTGCCGGCCGTGTTCCGCGCCGACGCCCGCAGGCGCGAAGACGTGGCAATGCTGGTCAAGGCCCTCTTGTACACCCTCAACCCCGGATTGAGTGATGCTTGAAATTGTTCCCGGTTCGTACCTGACCGTTACCCCTTACGGCGCATGGCGTGCCGTATCCCGAAGCGACCCCGGCATTGACCGAGGCATTCTGCTCGGTGTCCTTCAGGAAGCCATGAGCCCCTTGCTGAGCATGGAAGCCCTCCGGGCATGGACACCCGGCGCTACCCGGGACGAGGCCTTCGAAGTCCTGCTCAAGCTCCAGGAAGAAGCCTGCCTCGAAGCCTGGCCCAGCCCGCGAATGGCCCCCATCGGCACCCTGGAATCCACCCTTCCGGGCCTCCTGGCGGCCCTCAGTGACAGCGGTCAGGCCGTGCTTGCCGACCACATGGGCTTCTGTCTCGCCATTGCCGGCTACCCGAGTGACACGGGCGAAGCCCTCGCCGCCGTCGGAGCCGACATCCTGTCAGTCGCGGAACGCCAGGCCCAGGCCCTGTCTCGCCTGGGCGAACATCTCCTGGATGGCTGGGGCAACGTGGATGCGGCTGGAGTCAGCGGCCTCAGTTTCTGGCCCGTACACATCGGCAGAACACGTCTTGCCCTCACCGTGAGCGGGCGGCCGCGGTTCAACCAACCCGCCTTCGCCGAACTGGTCTGGGCACTCTACGTCCGCTACGGCAAGGTCTGAAAGCCGCTGCCGTCGTCCTCCCCTCAAGCCCGCCAGCGGAGCGCTCACCCCCCCCTCACGAAACGCGAAGGGTGCCACGCTCAGCGCTGTTCGCGGCGCTCCCGCATCTGTTCGGCCAACAGCGCACGCACTTCGCGCAGCCGCGAATCCACTGCCGAGTGTTCAAAGAAATCACCATCCTTGGCCGCCTGGGCCAGGGTGAGCTGCTCCGCCGCCGCCGCATAGTTGCCCTGAATCGCATACAGCTCACCCAGGGAGCGATGCTGAGCAAGACGCAGACCCAGCGTCGACTCCGCCAGGGACCGCAACTCCCATAGCACACCATTGTTTGGTGTGGTCAGGATCTCGGCTTTGAGCAGGCCCAGGGCCTCGGCCGGACGACCTGCGTCAATCAAGGCCCGGGCTTCCCCGTAGAACAGCCGACGGGACTGGGGAAAGCGCTCCAAGCCCTCGCGAAACACCCTCGCCGCACCCGCGTGATCCCCCCTCGCCAGCAACAGATCGGCCTCAAGTCCGTCGATCATCGGCGACGACGGCTTGAGCTTGCGCACAGCCACCATCTCCCGCTCGGCATCCGCCAACCGGCGCAGGCCAAGGTAAGCGCGTGCCAAGGCATAGTGACCCACCACGGTGGCCCCATCCCGCCGGGTGCTCGCCTCCAGTTCGCCAAGCAGCTCCGGTGAAGGCCGTTCGCCAACCCGCAGCTTGGCGCGTACCAGCTGGAAATCGAGAGAATCGGGCACTTGACGATAGGGCATCTGCATGACACGCCCCTCCATCTCGGTGATCCGGTCGGCGGTCAGAGGGTGGGTACGCAAATAGGCCGGGGCGTTGTTTTCGTACAGACGGCTGTTCTTCTGCAAGCGCTCAAAGAAGCTGACCATGCCCCGTACATCGAAGCCGGCCGCCGCGAGGTTCTGCACCCCCAGCCGGTCCGCCTCATTCTCGAAGTCCCGAGAGTAGGCAAGCTGTGAGCTGATACCCGCAGCCTGACCAGCCATGATTGCAGCCTGGCTGACCTGGGCACTGGATTTTGCCGCCAGCACCGCCACCAGCAGGGAAGCGAGCATCAGCATGCCCGTCCGCCCCTGCTGCCCGACCATGCGGGCGATATGGCGCTGGGTAACGTGGGCGATCTCGTGGGACAGCACACCCGCCAGCTCCGACTCGGCCTGGGCAGCCTGGATCAGCCCGGTATGCACACCGATCTTGCCCCCCGGCATGGCAAAGGCGTTGAGCGACGGGTCACTCACCCCGAAAAACTCAAAGGGCAGCCCCGCACCGGCACCCGCCGAAACGAGGCGATCACCCAGGGCATTGAGGTAATCCTCGACCTCAGCGTCACGCAGATAGGCCGGGTCGTGCCAACGGATGTCGCGCATGATCTGCGCCCCGATCTTCTGTTCAGCCACGGGTGACAGATCGGCGGACGCGCTGTCTCCGAGGTCGGGCAGGCTCTGGGAATAGCTGCGTGGCACCAGGGCCAGACACAGCAGGGTGGCGATCAGACGTTTTTTCACGGTGCTATGATACGCGACCCCCGCGAACGGTTCCCGCAGCCCCATGACTGACGCCCTCACCCACTTC
>JAEUNV010000519.1 GCA_016790385.1 Zoogloea sp. | reverse complement strand
CAAGCCCCTGTACCGCTGGATAAAGGATCAGAAGCCGGGCGACCGGAGCGGTGACGGCGTCAATGCCGTGTGGCATCTGGCCAGGCCCTGATTGCCGATGGACAGCCACGCCCTCCTTGCCGAACTGCCTCGTCTGCGCCGTTATGCGCGGGCGCTGGTGGGGGAGCGCAGCGTTGCCGATGATCTGGTGCAGGACACCCTGGAGCGGGCCTGGGCGCGCCACGGTCAGTGGCGGGCGGATGGTGAGCTGCGCACCTGGCTGTTCGCCATCATGCACAACCTGCGCATGGACCAGCTGCGCAAGCCGCGTCTGGAGTGCGTGCCCCTGGATGAGGATGTTGCCGAAGTGCCGGTGCGGGCCAGCCAAAGCGACGGTATGGAGCTTGCAGACCTGGCAGCCGCGCTGGCGCAGTTGCCCGAGGAGCAGCGCGCGGTGCTGCTGCTGGTGACACTGGAGGACATGCGCTATGCGGATGTGGCGAGCACCCTCGGTATTGCTGTCGGGACGGTGATGTCCCGGTTGTCCCGCGGACGCGAACGTCTGCGCCAGATTCTGGCGGGCGAAGCCCCGTCACCCCATTTGCGAGTTGTGCGATGAATGCCAGCCCTGTTACCGATGCCGACATGCATGCCTTCCTCGACGGTGAGCTGTCGCCGCAGCGGGGTGCGGAAGTGCGTGCCTGGCTCGCCGCGCACCCGGAGGCGGCCCGGCGTCTTGAGGCTTACCGGGCCCAGCGTTCCGCCTTGCACGGGCTGTTTGACCCCGTGCTGGATGAGCCGCTGCCGGAACCCCTGGTTCAGGCAGGCATGCCACCGCCGGCGACACGCCGGGGCTGGCCGTGGCCGCAGCTCGCAGCAGGGGTACTGCTGGCAAGTATCGGGGCCGCAGGCGGATGGTTTGCGCGGGATCTTCAGATCGAGACCGGTGCGCTCGCCCGGGCCGTTCCTCTGCCTCATCAGGCGGCTGTGGCCCACGTGGTGTTCAGCCCCGACGTGAGGCGCCCCGTGGAAATCAGCGCCGAGCATGAGGCGCAACTGGTCACCTGGCTGTCGAAACGGCTGGGGACGGCGGTGCACCCGCCGCGCCTGGGGAGCCTGGGCTTTGAGCTGATCGGTGGTCGCCTGCTGCCCGGCAACAGCGGGCCCGTCGCCCAGTTCATGTATCACGATGTCAGCGGGCAGCGACTGACGCTTTACGTGAGCACCGAGAACCTGGGTCGCCGCGACACCGCCTTCCGCTTTGCCCAGGAAGGGCCGGTCAATGTCTTTTACTGGATTGACGGGCAGTTTGGCTATGCCCTCTCGGCGGGCATTCCGAAGGACCAGCTGGCGCGGGTTGCAACCGCGGTTTACGAGCAGTTGGAGAGCCGCTGATTCGGTGAGGCCGGCGTGGACGGGCAGCCCCCTGCATCGGCCTGCCCCACCGGGTGGCGGGTGGCGGGATTACGGCGGGATCAGGCGCTGCAACTGCCTGTCGTGCAGACGGCTCAACAGGGTCAGGGCCGCGAGCGCGCCGATCAGCGCAAAGAACATGTCGGACTGGGTGTCCCAGGGGTCGCCCTGGGTGCCAAGGAACTCGTCGGCACCCTGGCCAAGTGCCAGGGCCGCTCCCCATTCGATGAATTCGTAGGTGGCGCTGATTGCGAGCACCACGCATACCGACAGGAAGGCGAGCATCTTCCGCCCCCTCACGTGATGCCCGCGCAGCAGGATCTCCCGGGTGATCAGGACGGGCGCAAAGCCCTGGAAGAAATGTCCGATCTTGTCGTAGGGGTTGCGGCCCAGGTGCAGCAGATCCTGTAGCGCGAACCCCAGGGGAACCCTTGCGTAGGTGTAGGCGCCCCCGAGCATGAGCACCAGGGCATGAACGAAAATGCAGGTGTAGAGCAGGGTTGTGAGCGGGAAGCGCTGCCGCGTGGCGACGAGGACGGGCAGGGCGATCATCACGGGCGCCACCTCCATGAGCCAGGTGGCCCGGTCGTAGGGGTGCCAGCCGGAGAGGGCAAGCAGGCCGACAAGGATCAGCCCGGCGGCGGAGAGCCGGGCGTTCGGTGGCGTTGTGCTTGGGTTCATGCGGCGGATACCTGAAGGAATGGACCAGCACAATGGTATCGCCATGGCGCGCGACGATGGGCGCGAGTCATCAGGCGCACGGGCTCGACGAGGGCCTTTGAAATGAGAGTCCGGTCGAAGCGTGACCAGATGTAGGGGCGCCGCGGGCAATGACGATGCCGCGTGCCTGCCCCTCCTCAAGGGGCTCCGCTCGGCGGGAAAGCGATGACGTGGCCTGCCCGCGTCAATCCCACATCGCCCGCATCTTTGCCGCCAGATCTACCGCGGCCTGACGGGTTTCATCCCGGGCGGCCGTCTGGGGCGTTGCTTCAGGCCAGGCAAGCTGTTCAAAA
>JAEUNV010000442.1 GCA_016790385.1 Zoogloea sp. | reverse complement strand
GTTGCGGGAAGCGTTGGTGGATACGGCAGATATTTCGGCTGCCGACCTGGCCCGCTTGCGTTGCACGCCGGGTGGCGCCTTCGGATCATGTCGTTTTGACCTGGACCCGGAAGAGCGTAACCCCGCCCAGTACGACCGCCTGTTTGCCGTGCTGGCCGCCCACGACATCGGGTACGTCCTCTACAACGGCGGCAATGGCTCGATGGAGACCTGCCGGCAGATCCAGGTGGCGGCGGCGGCTCGCGGCTTCCCTCTGACGGTGGTCGGGGTGCCCAAGACCATCGACAACGACATCGTGCATACCGACTGCTGCCCGGGTTTTGGCTCCGCAGCGAAGTATCTCGCCACTTCGGTCAGGGAGGTGGGGCTGGATCTCGATGCCATGACCACCACTGGGGGGCGTGCTTTCGTGCTGGAGGTGATGGGGCGTAATGCGGGTTGGCTCGCCGCAGCGTGTGCCTTGGCTGCCGAGAGTCCCGACTGCGCCCCCCACATCATTCTGTTGCCCGAGGTGCCTTTCGACGAAGTGCCGTTCATGACGCGGGTGCGCGAAACGGTGGAGCGGCTGGGGTCCTGCGCCATTGTCGTGGCTGAAGGCTTGCGCGGCGCCGATGGCCGGATTCTGTCCATGCAGGCCCAGCATCCCAAGGGCTACGTTCAGTTGGGTGGTGCCGGGGAGGCGATCGCCGACCGCATCCATTCGGATCTCGGCTACAAAGTGCACTACGCCGTGGCGGATTACCTCCAGCGTGCGGCGCGCCACCTGGCTTCACGGACGGACGCCAATCAGGCTTTTGCAGTTGGAAAAGCGGCGGTGCGCAGGGCGCTGGCGGGCTCGAACGGTGTCATTGGGATAAAACGCCTTTCCGGCCAACCCTATCGTTGGCGCACGACCCAGCTGCCCTTCGAAAAGGTGGCCAATCTTGAGCGCGCCCTGCCTCCAAACTTCATTGCGGCAGATGGGCTGGGCGTCACGGATGATTTTCGCCACTGGTGCCGCCCCCTGATCGCCGGCGAGGATCTGCCGCCCTTCGTTGATGGGCTGCCCGACTATCTGCATCTTCAGCTCTCTCCCGTGATCCGACTCCTGCCCGACTACGTGCCCTGAGGAGAGAGCTTCGTAACGCCGGCGCAAGCCGCCGGGTTTCCCAGGCTCAGGCGGGGACCCCGGGGTTCAGGCTGTAGGTGACGGTGAGGCTCGCCCGGGCCAGGATATGCCCGGCCATGGCATTGCGCGCCTCCTGCCCATTGAAGGCTCCGCTTACCGGCAGGGTCGGTATATCGAGGGCGTAAACCGTGAAGACGTAATGGTGGCGGATCGAGTCGTTCCACGGGGGGCAGGGGCCGTCGTATCCGAAATAGTGGCCCTTCATCTGCTCGTCACCGGCGAACCAGCCGGTGTAATCGTTGAGTCCGTGACGGCTGCCATCCGGCAGATCGGGGCCGGGCTTGCCGTTCGGGGTGACCTCGCTGGAGTGGGCGCCTTCGGCGATGGCCGTGGTGGTTTCGGGCAGGTCGATCAGGACCCAGTGGAAGAAGTCGGTTCTTGGCAGATCGGCGGGAACCTGACGATCTTCCTGGTTCACGTCGTCGCCCCGGCTGGGGACGTCCGGGTCATGGCAGATCACGGCGAAGCTGCGGGTTCCGGACGGCGCACCGCTCCAGCGCAGTTGCGGATTGCGGTTGCCGCCGAGACAGACGTGCCCCTCGGCGGCGGGAATGCAAAAGGTGTAGGCGCCGGGAATCACGGCGCCGTCGGCAAAACTCTGGCTGGTCAGTTGCATCGCATTGGTCTCCATGGTGATGTCACCGATTTTAGCCAAGTCAGACGGGCCCGTTGAGGCTTATGCGCCGCGTCGGCGAAAGTCGCCGACCCTGAAGCCGAGGGCGAACAGCACCGCGAAGTACACTCCGATGCCCCCGAATACCAATGCGCACAGTCGAATCACCCGCTCGATGCCCGAAGCGTGCAACCACAGGTGGTTGCTGCCGACGGCGAAATGCACGCTGAGGCCCAGGACCAGCAGGGCAACCAGCAGTTTGCCCGCAAAGCGCCCCCAGCCGGGCAGGGGCTGATAAACCCCACGCTTGCGCAGGCCGTGGTAAAGCAGGCCGGCATTGACACAGGAGGCCAGACCGATGGACAAGGCGAGGCCGGCATGCTGGAAGGGGCCGATGAACACCAGGTTCATCAGCTGGGTCACGATCAGCGAGAAGATGCCGATGCGCACCGGGGTGCGCACGTCCTGGCGGGAATAGAACGCCGGCGCCAGAACCTTCACCAGGATGAGCCCGGTCAAACCGATGCTGTACGCGATCAGGGCGGTACGGGTTTGGAGGACGTCGTCGGCGCCGAAGGCACCGTGGTGGAACAGGGTGCTGATCAGGGGTACGGCCAGCAGGGCGAGACCGAGGGAGGCGGGCAGGGTGAGCATCAGGGTCAGGCGCAGGCCCCAGTCGAGCAGGGCCGAGAACTCCGCGGGTTGTTCGTCGGCATGCATCTTCGAAAGACTGGGCAGCAGGATCGTGCCTAGCGCGACGCCGAGCATGCCGGCGGGAAATTCCATGAGGCGGTCGGCGTAGTACAGCCATGACACGCTGCCGCTGGGCAGGAACGAGGCAAATACCGTATTGATCAAGAGCGATATCTGGCTCACCGAGACGCCGAGCATGGCCGGACCCATGAGTTTGAGGATGCGCCTGACGCCCGGGTCGGAAAAATTCAGTGAGAACCGGGGCAGCATGCCGATCTGTGCGAGCGGCCGCACTTGCAGGAGCACCTGGGCAAGCCCGCCGATGAAAACGGCCCAGCCCAGCACGAGGATGGGCGGATCAAAATAGGGCGCGGCAAACAGCGCCATGACGATGAAGGACAGGTTGAGCAGCACCGGTGTGAAAGCCGGGATGGCAAAGCGGCTCCAGGTGTTGAGCACGCCACCGGCGAGGGCCACCAGCGCCATGAAGAAGATGTAGGGGAAGGTGATGCGGGTCAGTTCGACGGTCAGTTCGAACTTCCTGGCATCCGCCGAGAAGCCCGGGGCGGTGGCGTAGATGATGGCTGGAGCGGCCAGGGCGCCAAGGATGGAGACAAACAGCACCGCCAGCCCGAGGGCGCTGGCCACATGATTGATGAGGCGGTGGGTTTCCTCTTCACCGCGCTTGTTCTTGTACTCGGCGAGGATGGGGACGAAGGCCTGGGAGAAGGCGCCCTCGGCGAACATCCGGCGCAGCAGGTTGGGCAGCCGGAAAGCCACCACGAAGGCGTCCATTTCGATGCCGGCGCCAAAGGCGCGGGCTTGCACAAAGTCACGCACGAACCCCAGGATGCGCGATAGCAGGGTCATGCCGCTGACCGTGGCGAGGGCGCGGAGGAGGTTCATTGAAGCCATGGAGTCGGGGTATTGCGTGGGCAAAGGCTGT
>JAEUNV010000418.1 GCA_016790385.1 Zoogloea sp. | reverse complement strand
TTCAACCGCATCGCCGCCCGCTATGCCGATGGCGCGCCCCTGCGTGCCAGCCTCCAGGCCGCCCTCCTCGACGCGGCGGCGCCGGCGCCGGGCGAACACCTCCTTGATCTGGCCGCCGGCCCTGGCCTGCTGGCCCGCGATGCCGCGCGGCGGGTGCTGCCCGACGGCTGGGTGGTGGCCAGCGACATCGCCGAGAGCATGCTCGCCGAGGGGCAGCGCCGTGCCGCTCAGGAAGGCTTGCCCGACCTCATTTCCGCCGCCTGTGACGCGGAACACCTGGCCTTTGCCGACGGCAGTTTCGACGCAGCAGTGCTCGGCCTGGGCCTGTTCATCTTTCCCCAGCCGGCCAGGGCGCTTGCCGAGCTGCACCGGGTCATCCGCCCCGGTGGCCGCATTGCCCTGTCGGTATGGAGCCCACGGGATGAAGTCCCTCTGATCGCCTGCGCCCAGGATTGCATCGCCCGGCTGCTTCCGGCACCCAAAGTGCCACGCCCATCGGTTTTTCGCCTCGGCACGGCAGATGGGTTGGCGCCCCTGTTGCAGGACGCCGGCTTTGACGCCGTCCGCCTGGAGCCCCATGCTTTCACGTGTCGCTTCGCCTGCGCCGAGGACTACTGGCAGGCCTTCCTGGATCTGGCGGGTGGCGCGGCGGAGGCCTTGTCGCGCCTTCCCGAAGCCACCCAGGCCCGGCTACGGGAAGAGGTCGCAGCGGAACTCGCCCCCCACAAGGACGGCGATGGCTACGCCGTGGCAGGCAGCGTACTGATCGCCACGGCGCGGCGCCGCTGAATCAGGCCTTCTCGGCCACCTCCGTCTCCGCCCCCTTGACCACGCCGAAACGTGCCAGAGTTCGCTCCCTGGCCTTGGCATGGTCCACGACGGGCGCCGGATAGTCGCTGCCGATGACGCAGCCCGCCAGTCTCTGGTCGATGGGCGGCAGGGTCCAGGGAGCATGGATATATTTATCGGGCACCTTCGCCAGTTCCGGCAGATAGCGCCTGATGAAGGTGCCGTCCGGATCAAAACGCTCTGACTGGGTCACCGGGTTGAAAATGCGGAAGTAAGGCTGTGCATCGCAACCGGTGGACGCCGCCCACTGCCAGCCACCATTGTTGGCCGCCAGATCAAAATCGTTCAGATGCTCGGCAAAATAGGCCTCGCCCTCCCGCCAATCGATGCCCAGATCCTTGGTCAGAAAGGAAGCCACAATCATTCGCAGGCGGTTGTGCATATAGCCGCTATGGTTGATCTGGCGCATCGCGGCATCGACGATGGGATAGCCCGTGCGCCCCTCGCACCAGGCGGCAAAGAGGGCCGGGGCCTTATCCCAGACCACACGGTCGTACTCGGGGCGAAAGCAGCCCCCCACCACCCGGGGGTGATGCCACAGGATCTGGAAGTAGAAGTCCCGCCACACCAATTCCGACAGCCAGGTTTCAGCTCCCTCGCCACCCGCCTGCCGGGCTGCCGAGGCCAGCTCGCGGATCGACACTGTGCCGAAGCGCAGATGCACCGACAGGTAGGACACCCCTTTCACCGCCGGAAAGTCCCGCCTGGCCTTGTAGCGCCCGATGCGCTTGAGGAAATCCTCGAACAACCGGCGGCCACTGGCCATCCCAGGCACGATTCCCAATTCGAGCAGGTTGGTCGGCTCGAAACCCAGCTCAACCAGGTCAGGCAGATGTTCGTTCTCGGGCGGTGCCGCCAGGGCAAGCGCATACTTGCTCACCGGATAAGACTTTAGATGAAAGTCGGTGAGCGTCTTCAGCCAGGCGCGCTTGTACGGGGTGAACACCGAGAACGGTGCCGCTCCCTGAGTGAGTATCTCGCTTTTCTCGAAGATCACCTGATCCTTGAAATCGACAAAAGCAATCCCGAGCACGTCCAGGCGCGCGGCAACCTCGCCGTCACGAAGCAGAGCCTCAGGTTCGTAATCCCGGTTGGCCAGCACTGCGTCGACGCCCAGGCTCAACGCCAGCGCTGGAATCGCCTCCCTCGCGCGGGCATGCCGCACAATCAGCCCTCCCCCGCGCGCCCGCAGGGCCGCATCCAGCTCGGCCACGCAACCATGGATGAATTCCACCCTCCGATCATCACACCGTGGGAGCACATCGAGGATATCCCTGTCAAAAACAAAGGCGCAGAATACGCGCTGGTAATTTTTCAGGGCGTGGTACAGGGCTGCATGATCGAAGTCGCGCAGGTCGCGACGAAACCAGACAAGGGCGGAGGACATGGACGTCAGAACGG
>JAEUNV010000355.1 GCA_016790385.1 Zoogloea sp. | reverse complement strand
GCGGCCCGGGCGGATGCCATTACAATTTGGCGCATGACAAACAAGCCTAATGCGGTGGTGCATGGCGGACCGCGCTGAAGCCCCCCGCGCCCGGTGTCTCTGCCTCGATATCGAAACCGCCCGCCAGGACCGAACCGCCCTTCGCGAACTGGGGGTGTTCCGCCCCGATCTGGATGCCCGCCTGCGCATCTCCGGCAAGGCGCCCGATCTGGTCCGTCGCCTTGATGCGCTGACCGAGGATGCCGCCTTTGTGCTCGGCCACAACGTGGTGGCCTTCGACCAGCCGGCGCTGGCGCGCCTCCACCCCGGGCTGGCCCTGCATCGCCTGCCCCTGGTGGACACCCTTGAACTGTCGCCGGTGGCCTTCCCGCAAAACCCCTATCACCGCCTGGTGAAGGACTACAAGCTGTGCACCACCACCCGCAACGACCCGGTGCGGGATGCGGAGCTGGCCTATGCCCTCTTCCTGGACCAGAGCGCGGCCCTGGAGGCGCGGGTGGCCGAGCATCCGGACGAAGCCCTGTGCCTGCACTTTTTGCTCTCGCCCGAACCGGGCAAGGGCATGTCGAACTTCTTTGCGCGTCTGCGCCGGGCGGTGTGCCCCAGCCTCGACGAGGCGGCGCAGGCCTGGCAGCGGGCAACGGCCGGCAAGGTGTGCTCGACGGCGCAGCGCGCCCTCCTGGCCGACTGGCTGCCGGACCCCACCTGGCGCAAGCCCCTGGCCTATGTGCTGGCCTGGCTGCGGGTGGCGGGGGGCAATTCGGTGCTGCCGCCCTGGGTGGGGGCGAGTTTTCCGCGCACCCGCGAGGCCATTGCCGCCCTGCGTGATCGGCCCTGCACCGATCCGGCGTGCACCTGGTGCCGCGCGCAGCATGACGTGGAGGCCCTGCTGCCGCGCTACTTTCCAGGCATCACCCGCTTTCGCAGCACGCCCACCACCGCAGATGGGCGCTCCCTGCAACAGGCCATCGTCAGCAACGGCTTCGCGGGCCTTTCCACCCTGGCCATCCTGCCCACGGGGGGCGGCAAGTCCCTGTGTTTTCAACTGCCGGCGCTGGCCCGCTACTACCGCAACGGCAGCCTCACCGTGGTCATCTCGCCCCTCCAGTCGCTGATGAAGGACCAGGTGGACAACCTGGTGGCGCGAGGGGTCACCTGTGCCGGCTACCTCAACAACCTGCTCAACCCCCTTGAGCGGCGGGCCATGCTCGACAAGCTGCGACTGGGGGATCTGGGGCTGATCTTTGTGGCTCCGGAGCAGTTTCGCAGCACGGCCTTCGCCAGCGCGCTGGCGCACCGGGAGGTGGGGGCGTGGGTGTTCGACGAGGCCCACTGCCTGTCCAAGTGGGGCCACGATTTCCGGCCCGACTACCTTTATGTTTCGCGCTTCATCCGGCGCCGCCAGGGCGAGCGGCCGTCCCCGGTGTTCTGTTTTACGGCCACCGCCAAGCCCGACGTGGTGGATGACATCTGCGCCCACTTTGAGGCGCGCCTGGGGGTGAGCCTGGCGCGGCTGGAGGGCGGGGTCAGCCGGGAGAACCTGAGTTACGAGGTGCGGCCGGTGCCGGCCCAGGCCAAGTACGCCGAGGTGCTGCGCCTGCTGAACGAGGCCTTGCAGGAAGAGGGCGGGGCCATCGTGTTCTGCGCGCGCCAGAAGACGGTGGAGGAAGTGGCCCGCTTCCTGAAGGAGGGCGGCCTCGACTGCGGCTTCTTCCACGGCGGCATGCTGCCGGCCGACAAGCGCCGCGTGCAGGAGGCTTTCCTGGCCGGCAGCCTGCGCGTCATCGCCGCCACCAACGCCTTTGGCATGGGGGTGGACAAGCCCGACGTGCGCCTGGTGATCCACCTGGACACCCCCGGCTCCCTGGAGAACTACCTTCAGGAGGCCGGGCGGGCCGGGCGCGACCAGGCGCCGGCGCGCTGCATCCTGCTCTACGACGAAGCCGATCTGGACGTGCAGTTCCGCCTGATCAAGCAGTCCCGCCTCACCCAGCACGACATCCTTGCCATTCTCAAGGCCCTGCGCGCCATCGAGCGCAAGGACCGCAGCGAGGGCGAGGTGGTGGTGACCAGCGGCGAGATCCTGCTGGAAGTGCCGGAGTCACCCCGCCTCGACCCGGACGCCCGCGATGCCGACACCAAGGTGCGCATTGCCGTGGCCTGGCTGGAAGAAGCGCGCCTCTTGGAACGCCATGAGAACCACACCCGGGTGTTTCCGGGCAGCCTGATGGTGGCCAGTCTGGATGAGGCCACCGAGCGCCTGCGCCGCAAGCTCGGTGCCGAGGCCGACATCGCGCCCTACCAGCAGATCCTCTCCATCCTCATGCAGGCGGCAGACGATGAGGGTTTGTCCACCGACGAACTGATGCTCGCCACCGGCAGCGACTCCCGCCGCCTGCAAGCCATGCTGCGCGAACTCGACAGCTGGAAGCTGCTCTCCAACGACACCGAGATCGGCGTGACCCTGTACCGGGACCCGGACACTCCCCAGCGTCTGGACGAGCTGGCGCGCATCGAGGACGCGCTGCTGGCCACCCTGCGCGAGCTGGCCCCCGATGCCGCCGACGACGGCTGGCAGATCCTCAACATGCGGCGCCTGTGCGACACCCTGCGGCGCGACACCCGGCTGGATTTCGACCCCGAGCGGCTGACCCGCCTGCTCAAGTCTTTTGCCGAGCCCTTTGGCGACGGCGAGGGGCAGCGCGGCTTCTTTGCCCTGCGCCCGGCCGGCATCGACAGCCGCCACATCCGGCTGCTGCGCAGCTGGCAGGAGATCGACACCATCCGCCAACGACGCATGGCCCTGGCCCGGGGCGTGCTCAATCTGTTTCTGTCCCGTCGCCAGGGCAACACGCTGCTCATCACCTGCAAGCAGGGCGAACTCGAAGCCGGCCTCCAGGCCGACATCACCCTGGGCGAGCTGGGCATCCGCGACTGGAGCGTGGCCATGTCATCGGCGCTGCTCTACCTGGACACCAACGAGGTGATCCACCTGGCGCGGGGCAAGGCGGTGTTCCGGGCGGCCATGAACATCACCCTCAACCCGGAGGCCCGGCGCCGCCAGTTTCGCAAGTCCGACTATGCCGAGCTGGCCCTGCACTACAAAGACAAGGTGGTGCAGGTGCATGTGATGGCCGAGTACGCCAAGCTCGCCATCGACAAGGTGCAGGCGGCCATGGCCTTCATCGTCGATTACTTCAGCCTCAACCGGGCCGACTTTGTGCTGCGCTACTTTGCCGGCCGCAAGGACGTGCTCGACATGGCCACCACCGAGGCCGCCCACCGCAAGATCCTCATCGGCCTGGGCAACCCCGACCAGCAGGCCATCGTGGCCGCCCCCCAGGAGGGCAACTGCCTGGTGCTGGCCGGCCCCGGTGCGGGCAAGACGCGGGTCATCGTGCATCGGGTGGCGTGGCTGCTGCGCGAGTGTCTGGTGCTGCCTGAAGAGATCATGGTGCTGGCCTACAACCGCTCGGCGGCGGTGGAGATCCGCCGTCGCCTGTGGGCGCTGGTGGGCAGCGACGCCGCCGGCGTTACCGTGCAGACCCTGCATGGGCTCGCCATGCGCCTCACCGGCACCAGCTATGCCGTGGCGATGGAGCGGGGTGAGCCGGTGGACTTTGCCGAGGTCATCCGTCAGGCCACCGCGCGCCTGCGGGCGGCGGAGCAGGGCGACGGCGCCGGCCCCTCGGTGACGCGCGACCGCCTGCTGGCCGGCCTGCGCTTCTTGCTGGTGGATGAATACCAGGACATCAATGGCGACCATTACGCCCTGATCAGCGCCTTGGCCGGGCGCACCTTGCAGACCGAGGAAGACCGCCTGTCCCTGATGGTGGTGGGGGATGACGACCAGAACATCTACGCCTTTGACGGCGCCAACGTGCGCTACATCCGCCAGTTTGAGGCGGACTACCAGGCCCGCCGCTTCTCCCTGGTGGAAAACTACCGCTCCACCGCCCACATCATCCACTGCGCCAACCGGGTCATCGCCCCGGCCCGGGAGCGCATGAAGGCCGGGCAGGA
>JAEUNV010000304.1 GCA_016790385.1 Zoogloea sp. | reverse complement strand
GCGGCCCTCGACGACGCCACCCACCTCAATACCGAGATGGATCTGCTGGCCGGCGAACTGGCCGAACGCTACGAGGAACTCCACCTGGTCTACGAGATCGACCGCCACCTGGCCAACCAGGATCTCGGAACGGAAGTCCTGCAAGACCTGCTGCAAAGTTGCGCCGAGCAGCTCAATGCCGATGTGGCCTGCTTTGTAAGGCCGGCCGACAACCTGACCATCTCCGCCACCAATCTCAGCAAGCCCATCCACAACCTGGACCTGGTGCTGGTCGAAATGCGCGGCGACCTGTTCCGCTTCGTCTCATCCAGCCGTGCCACGCTGGTCATCAACAGCACCGAAGACCCGCGCCGCGCCTACATCTTCACCGACATGCCGTACAAGGTGCTGGCCTGCCCGGTTTTCCAGGGCATTGAGATGCCGGCCATGCTCGTGCTGCTCAACCACAACCACAAGCCCGACTTTTCAAACAGCGACCGCCGCCTGGGCGAGGTGATGGCCCACCAGATCGCCAACGTGATGCACATGCAGGGCATGTTCGCGGAGATGCGGCGTTTTACCGAACAGATGGCTGCCGCCCTGATCGAGGCCGTGGAGGCGAAAGACCCCTATACCCGCGGCCACTCGGAGCGCGTGCACCTGCTGTCCATGCGCCTCGGCCAGGGTCTGCGCCTGCGCAACGAAGAGATGGAGAACCTGCACTGGGGTTCCCTGTTGCACGACGTGGGCAAGATCGGCATTCCCGATGCCGTGCTGTGCAAGCCCGGGCGCCTCACTTCGGATGAATACACCTTCATCAAGGTCCATCCCGAACGCTCTTACGAGATCCTCCGTCACGTGGACCGCCTCAAGGGGGCAATTGACGGCGCCCGCCATCACCAGGAAAAGTTCGACGGCACCGGCTATCCCCACGGCCTGCGCGGCACCAGCATTCCACTGCTGGCGCGCATCATCGCCGTGGCCGACACCTACGACAGCATCACCAGTTCCCGCGCTTACCGGGCTGGCAGCACCCATGAGGCCGCCGTCAAGGAGATGACCCGGGTCAGCGGCACCCAGCTCGACCCCGAGCTGCTCGACGTCTTCCTGCGCATCTGCGAAGACGACCCGGCCCTGCTGGTGAAGCTGGGCGTTCGGCGGGAGTGGGACGATCACTAAGGACATCGTCCGCACCCGCGCGGGCACCCTCACCTATCTGGCGCCCGAAGGTGCCCTCCACGACGGAGAGGCCGTGGGCGGCCTGGGCACAGCGATCGAGGCCTGCATCGCCAGCCATGAACTCCGGGTGGTGCTTGACCTGGGCAAGGTCACCCTGCTGTCCAGCCAGGCCCTGGCCCAGCTTCTCGCATGCAGCGCCCGCCTTGCCGGACTGGGGGGCTGGCTGCGCCTCAACGCACCCAACCCGCTCATCGGCGACATCCTGCTGGCGACCGGCCTCGACCGTCGCCTCGAGATCTTCGACAGCGGCGGCCCCGAGGCAAGCCCCCAGGCAGTACCGCCACCCAGCGCAGGGCGGCGGCTCGGCGATCTCCTGATCGAGCGCGGCCTGGCCACCCCCGATCAGCTCGCCGAGGCAGCCCGCCTGCAACGCCAGCTCGGCCTGCGCATCGGGCGCATCCTGATCGAAAAGGGCTGGGTGCCCGAACACGAGTTGCTACAGGCCCTCTCGGCCCAGCTCGACGTGCC
>JAEUNV010000288.1 GCA_016790385.1 Zoogloea sp. | reverse complement strand
GGCCGCCTGTTCGAAACCCGAGCCGGTGGCCGAGCGTCCCCGCCCGGTCGTGGTCCATACCCTCGCGCTGGCGCCGGTGGCCGCGGGCACCCTTTACGCGGGTGAAGTGCGGGCCCGTCATGAATCGGACCTCGCCTTCCGCATCGGCGGCAAGGTCATCGAGCGGCGGGTGGACGTGGGGGCCGTGGTCAAGCCGGGTCAGGTTCTGGCACGGCTCGACCCGACCGACGCGGGGCTTAATGCAGAAGCGTCGCGGGCCCAGTTGGCGGCAGCGCAGAACGAATATGCCTTTGCCAAAGCCGAGGTGGAGCGTTACCGGGACCTGGTGGGGAAGAACTTTGTCAGCCGCAGCGTGCTGGACGCCAAGGAGTCGGCGTTCAAGTCGGCCGCGGCACGGGTTGAGCAGGCCCGCGCCCAGGCCTCGGTGGCCGGTAACCAGAAGGATTACACCACCCTGACGGCTGACCAGCCGGGGGTGATCACGGCGGTGGCGGCCGAGGTCGGGCAGGTGGTGAAGGATTCCGCCCCGGTGATGCATCTCGCCCGGGACGGGGAGAGGGAAGTGCTGATTGCCGTGCCGGAGAGCCGCGTGGGCGATCTGCGCAAGGCCGGTTCGGTGGAGGTGCGCCTGTGGTCGGCGCCCAACGTGGCGCTCAAGGGGCGGGTGCGGGAGATTGCTCCCAGCGCCGATGCCGCGACCCGGACCTACGCGGTGCGGGTGACGATTCTTGACACCAGCCCGGCGCTACAGCTGGGGATGACGGCCAATGTCATCCTGCCCGACGCCGCGGCAGCGGCCGGCGCTTTGCTGGTGCCGGCCAGCGCCGTGTTCGAGCATCAGGGCGGCAGCGCGGTGTGGGTGCTGGAGACGGAGGGCGATCTGCTCAAGCCGCTGTTGCGCCCGGTGAAGGTGCGTCAGTTCCGTGAAGACGGGGTGTTGATTGCCGATGGCTTGAAGCCGGGTGAGCGCATTGCCGCCGCCGGTGTGCACAAGATCGTTGCCGGCCAGCCCCTGCGTGCCATGACGGTGGGTGTGCCAGCGGCCGGGGGGCAGGGGTGATGCGCTTCAATCTGTCCGAATGGGCCCTGCGCCACCAGCCCCTGGTCCGCTACCTGATCGTGGCCCTCGCCCTGGTGGGGGTGCTGTCCTACCAGAAGCTGGGCCAGTCCGAAGATCCGCCTTTCACCTTCAAGGTGATGGTGGTGCGCACCGACTGGCCCGGCGCCTCGGCCCGGGAGGTGGAAGAGCAGCTCACCGACCGCATCGAGAAGAAACTTCAGGAGGTGCCCTATGTGGACACCATCCGTAGCTATTCGCGGCCCGGCGAGTCGGTGGTGCTCTTTGTTGCCAAGGATTCGACCCCGGCGCGGGAAGTGCCGGAGGTCTTCTATCAGGTGCGCAAGAAGATCGGCGATATCCGGGGCAGCCTGCCGGGAGGCATCCGGGGGCCGTATTTCAATGACGAGTTTGGTGATGTGTTCGGCAACATCTATGCCCTGACCGGCGATGGGTTCAACTATGCGCAGCTGAAGGCCGAGAGCGACCGTATCCGTGCCGAGCTGCTGCGGGTGCCCGGCGTGGCCAAGGTGGACCTGATCGGTGAGCAGGAGCAGCGCATCTACGTGGAGCTGTCCAACACCAAGCTGGCCACCCTGGGGCTGGACGTGCAGACGGTGACCGATGCCCTGGCGCGGCAGAACGCAGTCGCCCCCGGGGGATATTTCGAGACTCGGGACGAGCGCATCTACCTGCGGCCGAGCGGGGCCTACGACACCGTGGAGGCGATCCGCGAGACGCGCATCCGGGCTGGAGGCCGGGAGTTTCGCATCGGCGACATCGCCACCGTGGCCCGCGGCTTCGTGGAGCCGCCCGCCCCGCGCTTCCGCTTCCGTGGGCAGGATGCGCTGGGGCTGGGTGTCTCCATGGCCAAGGGGGGCGACATCATCGCCCTCGGCCGCGACCTGAAAACCACTGCGGCGAGTATCCAGGCGCGACTGCCCGTGGGTATGGAGCTTGCCGAAGTGGCCAGCCAGCCAGTGGCCGTGCAGCGTTCGATCAGCGAGTTTGTGCGCTCCCTGGCCGAGGCGGTGATCATCGTGCTGGTGGTGTGTTTCTTCTCCCTCGGGCTGCGCACCGGCCTGGTGGTGGCGCTGTCGATTCCCCTGGTGCTGGGGGTGACCTTCTTTGGCATGCGCCTGTTTGACGTGGGCCTGCACAAGATATCCCTGGGCGCCTTGATTCTCGCCCTTGGCCTGCTGGTGGACGATGCGATCATCGCCGTAGAGATGATGCTGGTGAAGATGGAGCAGGGCTGGGAGCGTTCCAAGGCGGCGGCCTTTGCCTATACCAGCACCGCCGGCCCCATGCTCTCCGGCACCCTGATCACTGTGGCTGGTTTTCTGCCCATTGCCACGGCCCAGTCATCCACCGGCGAGTACACCCGCTCCATCTTCCAGGTGAATGCCATTGCATTGCTGGCCTCGTGGCTGGCGGCGGTGGTGGTGGTGCCCTACCTGGGCTACGTGCTCCTGCCCGACCCCCGCGGGCCCAAGAAGCCGAGCTGGTTCTCCACTCGCTTTCCACGCCTCGACGCTTTCAAGGATCGCATCGGGTTGGGCGACCCTCATGTGGAGGAGGGCGACGAAGATGCGGTGTTCCGCACCCCGTTCTACAACCGCTTCCGCACGCTGGTGGATGCCTGCGTGCGGCGGCGCTGGCTGGTGATCGGCACCACGCTGGCGATCTTCGTCACCGCCATGGTGGGCTTCGGCGCGGTGCAGCAGCAGTTCTTCCCCAGTTCGACGCGCCTGGAGTTGCTGATCGATCTGCGCCTGCCGGAAGGCTCCAGCCTGCGCGCCACCCAGGCGGAGGCGGAGCGCCTGGAAGCCATCCTCAACAAGGAGGAAGGGATCAGCAATTACGTGGCCTATGTGGGTACCGGCAGCCCGCGCTTTTACCTGCCCCTGGATCAGCAGCTGCCCGCCGCCAATTTTGCCCAGTTCGTGATCCTCACCGAGAGCGTGGCCGCCCGGGAGGCCCTGCGCGAGCGCATGATCGCCCTCTTCAAGCAGGATTTCCCCAATCTGCGGGCCAGCATCAACCGGCTCGAGAACGGCCCGCCGGTGGGCTTTCCGGTGCAGTTCCGGATCAGTGGCCCGGACATCCCCACGGTGCGCCAGTACGCCGAGGAGATCGCCGGCGTGATGCGCGGCAACGCCAACCTGTCGGACGTGCAGATGGATTGGTACGAGCAGTCCAAGGTGCTCAAGGTAGACGTGGATCAGCACAAGGCGCGCCTGCTCGGTATCACCACCCAGGACGTGGCCAACTTCCTCAACACCTCCCTGCGCGGCCTGGCCGCCACCAGCTACCGGGAGGGCATCGAGTCCATCGACGTGATGCTGCGCGCCGACGCCGTGGAGCGGGACAAGCTGTCTCTGATCAGCGAGCTGTCCATCCCCACCCGGGCGGGCAAGTCGGTGCCCCTCGGCCAGGTGGCCACGGTGAGCCATGCCTACGAGCACGGCCTGGTGTGGCGCCGCAACCGGGAGCCGAGTATCTCGGTGCGCGGCCAGATCTACGACGGCCGCATCCAGGCGCCCACCGTCACCGCCCAGGTGCTGCCGCTGCTGGAGCCCATCCGGGCGCGCCTGCCCGCCGGCTACCGCATCGAAACCGGTGGCGCGGTGGAGGAGAG
>JAEUNV010000283.1 GCA_016790385.1 Zoogloea sp. | reverse complement strand
TTCGCCCGCCATCCGGGTCGGTGACGAGATCCATGGCAGGGTCGATTGTGACGGCTTTGACGCGCTGCTCATCGGTGCAAGGGCGGCCGGCACCGTCCCTGTAAAACAACACTCGGATACGGCTGGCACCCAGGGGGGAGTTCGTATCTATGTTCCGACAGATTCCGGCGCCCTGGCGGTCGGGGCGGAAGAAGTGGCAGTGGCCATTGCCAAAGAGGCGGCGGCCAGAGGTGTCAACATCGAGCTGATCCGCAACGGCTCCCGCGGGCTGTACTGGCTGGAGCCACTGGTGGAGGTGGAGACCCTCGCCGGCCGACTGGCCTATGGCCCGGTGAAGGCTGTGGACGTCCCCGCCCTTTTCGATGCCGGCTTTCACACCGGTGGCATGCACCGCCTCGGGCACGGCCTCACCGAGCACATCCCCTTCCTGGCCGGCCAGGAACGCCTGACCTTTCGCCGTGTGGGCATCACCCGTCCGCTGTCGCTCGCAGACTATGCGGCCCACGGCGGCTTCGAAGGCCTGAAAAAAGCCGTGGCCCTGGATGGCGCCGCCATCGTCAAGGAAGTCACCGACTCCGGCCTGCGCGGCCGTGGTGGCGCGGCCTTCCCCACCGGCATCAAGTGGAACACCGTGCTCCATGCCGCCGGCCCCACCAAGTACGTAGTGTGCAACGCCGACGAGGGCGACTCCGGCACCTTCTCCGACCGCATGCTGATGGAGGGCGACCCTTTCTGCCTGATCGAGGGCATGACCATCGCCGGCCTGGCGGTGGGCGCCACCCAGGGCTACATCTACCTCCGCTCCGAATACCCCCACGCTTTCAAGACCCTGTATAAGGCCATCAAATTGGCCCGTGCTGCTGGCTGGCTGGGTTCCAACGTGGCCGGCTCAGGCCGGGCCTTCGAGCTGGAAGTGCGCCTCGGCGCCGGCGCCTACGTGTGCGGTGAAGAGACAGCCATGCTCGAAAGCCTGGAAGGCAAACGCGGCATCGTGCGCTTCAAACCGCCGCTGCCAGCAATCCAGGGCCTGTTCGGTCGGCCTACCGTCATCAACAACGTGATGAGCCTGGCCGCGGTGCCGCTGATCCTGGCCCGCGGCGCCGCCTATTACCGGGACTACGGCATGGGCCGCTCCCACGGCACCCTGCCCTTCCAGCTGGCCGGCAACCTGCGCCACCCGGGGTTGGTGGAGAAGGCCTTCGGCATCACCCTGCGCGAGATGTTGCTGGATTACGGCGGCGGCTCGGCAAGCGGCCGGCCGATCCGCGCCGTGCAGGTGGGCGGCCCCCTGGGCGCCTTCGTGCCAGAGTCGCAGTTCGACGTGCCACTCGACTATGAAGCCTATGCCGCCATGGGCGCCATGATCGGCCACGGCGGACTGGTGGCCTTTGACGACAGCGCCGACATGGCGCAGCTGGCCCGTTACGCCATGGAATTCTGCGCCACCGAGTCCTGCGGCAAGTGCACACCCTGCCGCATCGGCTCGACCCGGGGCGTCGAGGTGATCGACCGGATCATCGCCGGCGAGGCCCGGGACGCCAACCTGGCCCTGCTGGATTCCCTCTGCGACACCATGCTCAACGGTTCCCTGTGCGCCCTCGGCGGCATGGCCCCGTATCCGGTGAAGTCCGCCTTGACCCATTTTCCGCAGGATTTCGGCATCGCGCCGGTCACTGCCGAGTAAGGAAGCCCCATGTCCCTGCCCCGCGATACCGACTACGGCACCCCGGCCTGTGATTCCGCGCAGTCCGTCAGCCTGCTCATCGACGGCCAGCCCGTGTGCGTGCCCGCCGGCACCAGCATCATGCGTGCGGCCGGCCAGAGCGGCTGTGCCATCCCCAAGCTGTGCGCCACCGACAGCCTGGAACCCTTTGGCTCCTGCCGCCTGTGTCTGGTCGAGGTGGACGGCCGCAAGGGCTTTCCGGCGTCCTGCACCACGCCGGTGGAGGCCGGCATGGTGGTACGCACCCAGACCCCGAAGCTCGCCGAGCTGCGCCGCAACGTGATGGAGCTGTACATCTCCGACCACCCCCTGGACTGCCTTACCTGCCCCACCAACGGCAACTGCGAGCTGCAGGACATGGCCGGCGTGGTTGGCCTGCGC
>JAEUNV010000282.1 GCA_016790385.1 Zoogloea sp. | reverse complement strand
CGTGCCCAGCTGGCCCAAGGGGTTGGCGGCGGTGAGCAGGGGATTGACGCCCCAGGCCTGGGCCTGATCGAGGGCGTCCTCGTGCAGCCGGCCGACCAGGGGGTGTTCCCGGGTGAGCCCCTGGAGGGGCAGCACCAGCTTGACGATCTCGGTGCGGCGATTGACCAGCTCGTCCAGGCCCATCACGTCGAACAGGTTGGCCAGCACGCCCAGGAAGCCGGGCAGGGGCGCCAGGTTCTTGGTCTGCACGTTGCCGGCCTGATAGACGGAGGCCTTGTAGTTGCCGGCGCTGGCGTTTGCCCCGGGCGCGGGGGCGGTGCCGGCCGGGTCGGGATTGCTGCGGGGCGGACGCAGGCTGAGCTGGATCGGGTCCTTGTCGAAGACGTTGGAAAGATCCTCAAGAATGTCGTCATCGTGGAGGGCGACCACCCCGTAGGTGATGACCCGGGTGCCCTCGAAATAACGTTCCGCCTGACCCAGCGCGTTGCGCACCAGGGGTGAGACCAGCCATTGGGCGCCCTGGGAGTTGCCCAGCAGCTTGTCGAAGAGCGCGACCCCGATGGGGCGCTTGTCATCGGGTGGTGCGGGCTGGATGGGCAGGAAGCCGATGGGCGGAATGTGCCGGAAGCCCCGGGCGAAAAGATGGGTGTTGTCAGCGCTCAGCGGGCGCCTCACCAGACTCTCGGAGAGCATGCACTGGAACTGGTGGATGCGCGCCCAGGCGGCGGCCCGGGGCGGCGCGCCGAAGCGGGTGCGGTGCCAGTCCTCGGCGGGCGTGTCGCAGATGGTGCGGCGGGGAATCCATTGGTCCATGAAGAGCAGGCTGCCGTCCTCGCCCAAATAGACCATGGCCAGGGCGATGGCCGCGGCGTCGTGCCGCCCGGGGCCGGTGTCGGCGCAGAAGGGGCCATGGGTGGCAAAGTCCGGGTCCCAGCGCTTCCACAGGGCGTGCTCGAACACATCGAAGAAGTAGGCCGACAGGGTGCCCCGCAGATCCCAGGCGGATTGGAGGTCCTGGCGGAAGGGCAGCTCCACCGGGAAGCGCACCAGCGAAAGGCCGAAGCCGCCCCGCCAGGTGTCGGCGCGGCAGGTGGCCGAGGCCGCGCCGCCGCAGATCTCGCCCATCACCTTGGCGCCGCCCTCCTCGGTCTCGCCGGGCTGGATCACCAGCAGGAAGGGGCCGGAGGGCAGGGCCGCCCCGCCACCGGTGGGGCCGGCGGGGTCGTTCACGAGGCACACGCAGGGCATGAAGTCCACGCCGCCGCCCACCACCTTCTGGGGCGTCTTGCGATAGGCGCCGATAAGCTGGTCGATGGTGAAGGTGAAGGGCGTGGATACGAGAATGGGCCGGCCGACGTGGTCAAAAGCCAGGCCGCGGCGCAGGGTGATGTTGCGGCTGGAGGGCAGGCCGCCGAAGCGCCCCTCGGTGTCGATGGGCGTGCTGTTGAGGCCGTCGGCGGACAGGCCCAGCCCCCAGGCGATGCCCGGCATCTGGGCGTGGGCGGCCAGCCGCGCCCGGGTGTCGAAATACACGTCCTGGCGTGACAGGGCTTCGGCGGTGAGATAGCGCCCGTTGAACCAGTTGGTGCGGCGCAGGTTGTTGCTGCCGCGCACATCGCCGGTCGGCCCGCCGGCAAAGCCGGCGTCCACCGCGTTGCCGGTGAAATCCTTCAGAAAATCGGCGATGGAGGCTTCGTC
Source organism: Zoogloea sp. (assembly GCA_016790385.1). Classification (GTDB taxonomy): domain Bacteria; phylum Pseudomonadota; class Gammaproteobacteria; order Burkholderiales; family Rhodocyclaceae; genus Zoogloea. The sequence goes on along the minus strand of JAEUNV010000282.1, from coordinate 136 downwards.
CGCGGCGCTGAGGGGTTCGTTGCGGGCAACCTTGGCGACCATGGTCAGCAGGCCGGCATCCATCTTCTTCCACATGTTTGTGCTCATCTCGGCCTCCGGCTCAGGCGGTGGTGGGGTGAATGGCGAAGAGGCAGGC
>JAEUNV010000277.1 GCA_016790385.1 Zoogloea sp. | reverse complement strand
CATCTTCACGCAACTGCGCGACGACGACATCGTCGTCTGCGGCAACGCCTCGGCCTGCATCCTGCCCTTCCAGGTGGGCCGCCTGAAGGCCGGCCAGCGCATGTTCAGCAACTCCGGCTCGGCGTCCATGGGCTACGACCTGCCCGCCGCCATCGGCGCCGCCCAGGCCGCCGGCAGCCGCCGGGTGGTGTGCTTCGCCGGCGACGGCAGCCTGCAGATGAACATCCAGGAACTCCAGACCCTCAAGACCCTGGGGCTGGACGTGCTCATCGTATTGATCGACAACGGCGGCTACCTTTCCATCCGCCAGACCCACGAGAACTTCTTCGGCCGGATCGTTGGTGCCACCCCGGCATCGGGGGTCGAATTTCCCGACTTTGCCGGGGTGGCTGTGGCCTACGGACTGGAGGCCGTCAGCATCGCCACACCTGCCGACCTGCCCGCCCTCGACGCCGCCCTGGCCCGCCGCGGCCCGACCCTCATCGCCGCCCGGGTGGACCCGGCCCCCGGCTTCGAGCCCCGGATCAAGTCCCGCGCCCTGCCCGAGGGGGGCTTCGCCACCCCCGAGCTGGACGACATGTTCCCTTTCCTGCCCCCGGCCGAGCTGGCCGCGGTGCGTGCCGAGGCGCGCCGCCTCCGTGCCTGGACGGGTGGAGCCGGCGCGTGAGCGGCGCTCGCTTTCCCTCCCTTGACTTTGAGGACGCCGACGCCGCCCTGGTGGAAGCACGCCGGGATGGCGTCCTGATCTTCGGCTGCGGCAGCTTCGCCCGGGATCTCCACGCCGCCCTCGTCGGCCTGGGCATCACCGTGCGGGGCTTCGTTGTCTCCCGCGGCGCGGCATCCCGATTCGCCGACCTCCCGGTGGCCCCCCTCACGGCCCTCCCCGGCGGCTGGACCACCCTGCCCCTGTGGATCGGCGTATTCAATCGCGAACCCGGCTCCGATCACGCTGCCCTGGCTTCCGCCTGCGAAGCCGCTGGCTTTTCCCGCGTCCTGCTGCCCCAGCAGTACTTCGAAGCCCTCGGCGGCAGCATGGGCTGGCGTTACTGGCTGGACGAGCGGCAGGGTTACGCCGCCCGCGCGTCCGAACTGCACGACAGCTTCGCCCAGCTGGAAGACGAACCCAGCCGCGCCTTCCTCGCCGACATCCTGCGCTACCGGCTGGGCCAGATCCGGGGCATCCACTCCGCTCCCGTCTGCGGCCCCCAGTACTTCCCCGACTTTCTCACCGGCCTCGCCTGCGGCCCGCTGGGCTTCGTGGATGCGGGCGCCTACAACGGCGACACCCTGGCCGAAGCCCGGCGACACATGCCCTTGCGGGAGGCCTGGGCCTTCGAGCCCGACCCGGCCAACTTCCCGCTTCTTGCCGAGCGGGCCCGGAGCCTGGGCATACCGGTCACCTGTCTGCCCTGCGGCCTGTCCTCGGTGAATGCCAGCCTGGCGTTTTCCGGTGGGCACGGCGAAGCCAGCACCCTGGGCGGAGAAGGCAACAGCCACATCCAGGTGCTACGCCTCGACGACTGCCTGCCCAACGCCCGGGTGGACTACCTGAAGCTGGATGTGGAGGGCCACGAGATGGAGGCTCTGACTGGTGCCGAAGCCCTCATCCGCCGCAACCGCCCCATCCTCGCCATCGCCGGCTACCACCGCCGTGACGACCTGTGGCGCATCCCCGCCTGGATCGCCAGCCTCGATCTCAACTACCGGCTGCGCCTGCGTATCCACGCCCATAACTCCTTCGACGCGGTCTTTTACGCTTACTGAGGTCCATCATGAGCCACGCCATCTTCGAAAACCTGTTCATCCTCGAACTCGCCAACAACCATTGGGGGCGCCTCGAGCGCGGGCTGCGCATCGTCAATGACTTTGCCCAGGTGGTGCGCTTCAACAACGTGCGGGCTGCCATCAAGCTACAGTTCCGCGAGGTGGACCACTTCATCCACAAGGACTTCCGTGGCCGCGAGGACATTCGCTACGTCAAGAAAACCGAGGCCACCCGGCTCAGCAAGGCCGAGTACCGGACCCTGGTGAAGGCCATCAAGGAGCGCAACTGCATTCCCATGGCCACCGCCTTCGACGAGGCCTCGGTGGATCTGTGCGAAGAGCTGGATCTCCCCATCATCAAGATCGCCAGCTCCGACATCAACGACTGGTTCCTCATCGAACGCATCGCCGAGACGCGCAAGCCGGTCATCGTGTCCACCGGTGGCTCCACCCAGAAGGACATCGACGACATGGTGACCTTCTTCGCCAACCGCAACATCCCGCTGGCGGTGAACCACTGCGTCTCCATCTACCCGAGCGAGGATGACGAGCTGGAACTGAACCAGATCGACTTTCTGCGCCAGCGCTATCCGAAGAACGTCATCGGCCTGTCCACCCACGAGTACCACGACTGGACATCGTCGATGCTGATCTCATACGCCAAGGGCGCCCGCACCTGGGAACGCCACATCGACGTGGAAGAGGAGGGCATCCCCGTGTCGCCCTACTGCTCCCTGCCCCATCAGATCGACCAATGGTTCAAGGCTTTCCACAAGGCGGTCGAAATGTGCGGCGGGACAGGCACAGCCAAACGTGTACCCAAGAGGAAGGAAACGGAATATCTGGACGGGCTGGTCCGCGGGGTTTACGCCAAGCGCGACCTCCCCGCCGGCTACGAGCTCCACCACCAGAACCTGGAAGACGACTTCTACCTCGCCATCCCCCTTCAGAAGGGCCAGCTATCCTGCCGCGAAACGATGAACGGCCTCAAACTGACCCGCCCCGTCACCAAGGATTCCCCGCTGGAAATCGACGACGTGGACAGCCCGTATTCCCAGAACGAAGCCCTCCGCAAGCTGATTTACAGCCGCGGCCTGTAAGCCTCGCGCCCTCGGACCATGCCCGCTCGGACACTCCCGTCGCCCGCCAGCCCCGCCGTTCATGGCCGGCTGGAGGCGCTGCTGGGCCACCTGGACACCGGGCGCCTCGACCGTCAGCGGATATTCGTGACCGGAGGAACGGGCTTCTTCGGCTACTGGCTGCTGAGCCTGTTCGACCTGCTGCACCGTCAGGGCCTTGATCTGAAGGTCTGTGTGCTGTCCCGCGAGCCGGACGCCTTCCTGGCCCGGGCGCCCTTCTTCATCCGCGCGCCCTGGCTGGAATGGCAGCAGGGGGACATCAAGGATTTCGGCGCCGTGCCCGCCTCCGACCTCCTGATCCACGCCGCCACCGATACGGATGCCGCCGCCCATCGCCACCCGCTGGCAATCATGGACGACATCCTGCTTGGCACCCGCCACACCCTTGCGCGGGCTCGGGAGGCCGGCGTGCGCCGCGCCCTCTATGTCAGCTCAGGCGCCGTGTACGGCCGACAGCCCGCCGAGGTCGAACACATTGCCGAGGACGCCGCCTTTGCCTGCGACCCGATGCATCCGGGCAGCGCCTACGGCGAAGCCAAACGCGCCGCCGAACAATGGTGCCTGCAATTCGGCCTTCAGCATGGCATCGAGATTCCCGTCGCGCGCTGTTTCGCCTTTGTCGGCACCGGCCTGCCCCTGGACGGCCACTTCGCCATCGGAAACTTCATCCGCGATGCCCTGGCCGGCCAGACCATCCAGGTGGGTGGCGACGGCAGCCCCCTGCGCAGCTACCTCTACGGCGCCGACCTCGCGATCTGGCTGCTCGCCCTCCTGCTCCGCGGGCAGCACGGCCGGGCCTACAACGTCGGAGCCGATCAAGCCGTATCGATTGCCGAACTGGCCCATCGGGTGCGCGAAACCCTCGCCCCCGACGTCCAGGTCCACATCGCCTGCGGCCACGACGACAAGGCCGAGCGCAACCGTTACATCCCGTCCATCCAGCGGGCACGCCACGAATTGGCGTTGGACGCCTGGACCCCCCTGGAGCAGGCCATCCGCCTGACGGCGGAACTCGCCGCTCCCGAACCGCAACCCTGAGCAGTCGATGACCGCCATGCGCCAACTCTTTTCCGCCCCCCGCCGCCCGTACTACATCGATGCGCCGGCCTACCGGCGCACGTCGGCGGGCATCCGGGTCCTGCACCTGCTATGCCATGCCCTCAACAGCATCGGGGAGGAAGCCTACGTCTACCCCACCGAGACCCATCCGGCCCTCAACACGCCCCTCGTCACCCCCGAGCTCATCGAACGCCACCGGGCCGCCGGCCGCGAACCGATTGTCGTCTATCCGGAAGTCGTCCGCGGCAACCCGCGCAAGGCGGCGTCCGTAGTGCGCTACGTGCTCAACCGGGCCGGGCTGCTGGGGGGGGACAGCGCCTATGCCGACACCGAACTCGTCTTCGGCTTTGGCCTCAATGCTCTTCCGGAAGGCGCCGATCCGCAGAACATCCTGTTTCTGCCCCCCATCGATACGGCGATCTTCAACAACCTCGACAACTCCCTAGACACGCAGCGCAGCGGCATCCTGCTCTACCCGGGCCGGCATCAGGCCGCCCTTTCCCAATACCCCGGGCTGGCGGCCGAGGCGACCCTGATCACCTACAGCTGGCCCGAGAGCCACGAGGCGCTGGCGGAGCTGCTGCGCCGCAGTGAGGTGGTGTATTGCTTCGAATCCACCGCCATCGCCGCCGAGGCGGCCCTGTGCGGCTGCCCGGCCGTGATCCTCCCATCGCCCTTCTTCAACGGTGTCGCGCTGAGCGAGGCCGAGATCGGCCGCAACGGGATCGCCCTGAACGACTCGCCGGAGGAAGTGGCCTTTGCGCGACGCACCGTCGGCTTGATGTGGGACGCCTATCAGGCGGCCGAGACACGCTTCTGGACACAGCTCGACCACTTCGTCGCCACCACCCAGGCCATGCCGGTGAACGACGTGGCGACACAGCTCGCCGAAGACCCCGCGGCAACGGAGGCCCGGCAGATTTACGCGCTATGGCGCAAACGTCAGAGCCTCCAGGAGATCGACGCTCAACTCCTCGCCGAACGCATGGTGCTCAAATGGACCCAGCGCCCCGGCCTGCACCTGCTCGTAGCGCTGCATCCGGGGGAGGAAAACCTCCTCGCCGACACCCTCGACAGCCTCGCCGCCCAGCTTTATCCCGAATGGCTGCTGACGGTCGTCACAGCCCTGCCCACCCCGGAAGGCCTGGACGACATTCCCAACCTGCAATGGCTGTCGGTACGCGACCCGGCCCATATCAACTATGTCATCGACGAGATGGCCGCCGCCTCGCCCGGAACCTGGCTGGCCCGCATCGACCCGGGGGTCACCCTTGAGCCCCACACCCTTCAGATCATCGCCGACTACATCAACCACCGCCCCGATTGGCGCCTGATCTACTGCGACGAGGACACCCGCGACAGCGACGGCACGTACACCCAGCCCCTGTTCAAGCCCGACTTCAATCTCGATCTGCTCCGCTCCCAGGCCTATTTCGGCAGCCTGGTGTTCGTCGAAAAACAGACTTTCCTCGCCGCCGGCCGATACGGTCAGCACGCCGGCGCCGAAAACTACGACCTCAGCCTGCGCGCCCTCGACCACGCGGGCGAGGCGGCCATCGGTCACATCAGCCAGATGCTGGCCCACCTCGCCCGAGATTCACACCGTGCCATGGCACCCGGTGCCGAAAGGGCCGCCCTGGCCGATCACCTGGTGCGCCGCGGCCTGGATGCTGTCATCCACGACGGCGCCCTGTTCGGCACCCGTCGCGTGGAATACCGCTGGAATGAGGCCCCGCTGGTCAGCATCATCATCCAGACCCGCGACCGGGAAGAGTATCTGCGCCCCCTGCTGGAGAGCATCGGCACCCGCACCCGCTACCCCCACTACGAGGTGGTGGTGGTGGACAACGACAGCACCGACCCGGATGCCCGCCAGTTTCTGGCCCAACTTTGCAACGTGGCACCTTGGACAGACCGGGCCCACGTCGTCGCCTGCCCCGGCACCTTCAGCTACGCGCGTGGTGCCAATACCGGGGCCTCCGCGGCGCGGGGCGACTACCTGCTCTTCCTCGACAATGACACCCACGTGGTACAGGAGGACTGGCTGGATCGCATGATGTCCCTGGCCTGCCGGCCCGACGTCGGCATCGTCGGACCCCGCCTCACCTACCCGGAAACCGCCAAAGTGCAGCAGGCCGGCTGGATCCTCGGACTGCGCGGCACCGCCGCCAGCGTGTGGAACAACGACGCGGAAATCACCGACGCGGGCTACATGGGCCGCGCCCTGTGCGAACAGAACGTGAGCGCGGTATGCGGCTCGGCCCTGCTCGTGCGGCGCACCCTCTTCAATCAACTGGGCGGCATGGATGGCGAGCGCTTTCCCCTCGTCCATAGTGCCCTCGACCTGTGCCTGCGCACCGCCGACGCCGGACTCAAAGTGGTGTGGACCCCCTACGCCATGCTCGTCCATTACGACGCGATCTCCCTCAAAGCCCGCCAGCGCAAGCCCGAAGGCGCCCTCGCCGACCTGCTCGAAGCCCTGGATGCCAATGATCGGCTGCTCCAGCGCTGGCTGCCACGCCTGGCCAACGACCCGGCCTACAACCGCAACCTGAGCCTGGCCGACGCCTTCAAGCCGGAACATGTTGCCCCCATCGACTGGGATACCCACTTCCACGACCGGCCGCGCATCCTCGGCGTACCGCTCACCGGTGGCGCGGGGGAATACCGCCTGCGCGCGCCTCTGCGCGCCATCGGTCAGGCAGGCCTTGCCCAGACGATGATCTGCGAACCGCCCCAGGCCTTTTCGGTGCGCATCCTGTCTCCCATAGAGCTGGCCCGCGCCGCCCCCGACTCGATCATC